>NZ_CCXR01000004.1 GCF_000821085.1 Bacillus sp. B-jedd | reverse complement strand
CTAACAAAATGCTTACTTTGTCGCCATCGGCTTAAGCAGTAAGAATGTACTTATCCTTGATCCGCTTCTCCCATTTGCTACGCCAAACTAAAAATTCACTTTCATAAGCTGATGACAGAGTGCTGTATTCATCCGGATAAACATCCTCTAAAGGAATCCGCTTCTCATGCAGGTAAGGTATGCTGCGCATGTTTTTCTTACCTGTCTTCTGAATCGCCCTCAGCTGGCTATCAAAATAGCAAGCTTTCAAGAATGATAGAGGTTCATCCTCAATAATTTCATTCCAGTCCATGCCTATGTCCCTGTTGTCGCAATTAAATGGACAGAAATAGCAGCGTGATCGCTTTGTAGGGAAGCCATTCTCAATCAAATACTGTATGCTGTCTTGCGTTGTAAGTCCTTCTTCCACGAGGGGATAAGCTAAATACATGTACTTAAACTGTGGCGATTTATAAAGGTTAATTCTCCTGATCTCGTCGAATGAAAAGCCGATATCGATAATGAAAGCAATGTCGGCTGGCATCTTTTGTTTATTAGTTAAGCCAACTTGCTTTAATACAGCCCGCCGGACTGTTTGCTTTACCGGAACAATCTTAAAATCCACCGTGCATTGCCTGGGCATGATCCCAGCTGCAACTTCCTGCCCTGTTTCCTCATCGATCTTATTGCAGTAAACAGGCATCTGGAACCTTTGATACTCCGTGTGGATATAACGCATTAGCATCTCTTCCAGACCGCCCTCCATGCTGCTGTGACCGGTGATAATGAATGGGGTAGTGTTACCATTCTCCTTTTGTCTGTGCTGCCACCAAGCTACCTGAGAATGGATGAAATCAGGCTCAGCCCCGGTATCAGAAAAAACGATAAAGTCATAATGTATTTCGCCGCGGAAGTGCTGTTCTAAAAGATGTGAAGACTGGGTGCCTCCCCCGAAGGAAAGAACGTGGTAGATCCGCTCTTTCCCCTCGGCATAAAGGTCTTTGATTATTTCTGTTTTAGTTTTAAAAATGCCCTTCCGGTACTTAATGTGTTCGCGATAGTCTCGAGATTCTTCAAAGAGTGTGAGTTGCACGTCCTCCCCCCTTTATTAATCGTCCAACTTTAAAACCACAAGGCACTTGTCCTGTTTCTTACGACTGGCTGACCGTTTGCGCCCTGTTGGAGTGCTATGCCACCTGATAGTCTCGGGCCTGACGTTAAGCTCTGCCGCGCACTCCCGGGCTGTTCCCATGACCAGTAGATCGTCGCCTTTGTAGACGGCGTATTCTTTCCTCACGGTTCTCCCTCCTATTTCATAAAACTAGTGACAATTGGGTCGTATGCCGGTCAATCCGCTCCAAACTTTTCTTGTAATATGGTTCATGTTTCTCAAAACCGATATAATATCTGTCCGTGTTAAGGGCTGCTAGGAGTGTTGACCCGCTTCCAGAACAGTTATCTAAAACTACTGCGCCTGGATTGGTATATGTTTTAATCATGTATTCGCAAAGTTCGACCGGCTTTTGTGTTGGATGTACCTTATCGGGATCATCGTTATTGACTATTTGAAATTGCAGTACACTTCTTGGGTATCTTTTTGTTGTCCCGACATCACAGATAGTTTGTTTCCCTTTTCCGTAAACCTCTGAATTATGATTATTCTTCGCGTAATTCATTGGCTTATGGCCGATTGACATTTGAGGATTATAAACAGGTGCCTTTTTATAAAAGACTAATAGATTTTCGTGAGCTTTCATTGGCATTTTGTCGGCGTTTAAATGGCCCGTTGCCTTATTCTTCTCCCATATCCATTCGTAGCGGTATAGAGGCAAATTACTGGCTCCTAGTACTTTATCGAAGGGAGATTGAGCGAAGAATACAATTGCTCCGTTGTCCTTGATAATTCGTTCATATTGGCTCCAAAGAAGGTTGAAGGGGATAACAGTATCCCAAGCGCAATTTGTAGTGCCATAGGGCAAATCACAAAGGATTAAGTCTATGCTTTTATCCGGCAGGATCTTCATGCCACTTTCGCCCACACAATCAGCATTATAAATTTTGTTCAGCTCCATGCTTCCCCTCCTATCGAACATAATTACTCTTTTGTTGCCTAATAACAGCTAGTGGCAATGCTTTCACCGCGTAAAATTTCAATCAATGTATCCTCGAAACGCCAGCCTTGCATGACTCCTGTTTTTTGCTCCTGAATAATCCTAATGTAGATTTTGTGAATGAGTGTTTTCGGAACTGGGAAACAGCAAAACCGTTCTTTATCATTTGCAAAGCTGAATACAATTTCATCCCCGTAAAAATCAATCATCTTTATACGGTCAATGAGATAGTCTTTATCAAAAACCGACAATTTGATCGGTTGGCTAATTAAAAAATCAATGTTGCAGCTAGTAGAATACTCGCCGCTATAATCTTGGGTAGTTCTCAAAACGTGTTTAATGACATCGGTTATCTCAACTTCTTTGAGGGCTTTTTTATCCATCTATTTCCCCTCCAGCAGTTCCGGATTTTTAATCATTTCATTGAGCCTCATACTGGCACTCTGAATCGTTTCAAGGTCTCGAATAAAATTAGGTGGTACCGTTGTAGAAAGGGCCTTATCCAGTTCTTCCTCGGCATTAAACCTATGAGCATTTAGCCCGTGTTTTTTCATGACTTTTAAAAAGGATTCAAATCTTTCTTGATTCATATCCATTCTTTCTTTTTGACGCTGAAAGTCTTGCACTTGCCGATCAAGTTCAGCCAATTCAACAGCCATCTTGGTACCGACTTTCCAACCCAAGGTACGCCTTTGTTCCTTGTCTAATAGGTATTGTTCAAAAAATTCTCTTTTGCTACTAAAGAAAGGATGTTCCTGGTTATTCAGGCGACTTAGAATAATGTAATAAAACATGTCAGCTGACATTTGAATATCCCTGAACTTAGCCTTTTTTCTGGTATATGGCTTTTTATCCTCATTGATCCATACAAGGCCCACATCATCGGGCAGTTCTTCAGGTAGAATGAGCCCTTTTGGACAAGCAAAGTAAAATCTATGGCATAAATCCTTATACAACGGCCATTTCTCGTCATTCATGAAATCCGCTCGAGAAACCTTTATCTCATAACCTGTCAAACATGGTTTAGTCCAGCTCTTCTTAATTGCCAAGGCATCCATGATTGCAAGTTCTTTTCCCATCCAAGTTGAGCCGTTTTTCACTTCAGTAAGAAAGAAATCCTGACTGTGTTTCTGACTTAACACATGCTTCACTTCACTGGCAGTAATTTTCACTTTGAACCTCCTTATGACGACACAATACAAA
>NZ_CCXR01000003.1 GCF_000821085.1 Bacillus sp. B-jedd | reverse complement strand
GGCTCGTCAGCATGCGTGTCAATGGCGGATTCCCTTATATTACCGTTAATGATGGAGATTATTTGAAGAATGGCGAGCTGTATCTGAAGCACTGGTATGAAGGAATCGAACTGGATGTGAAGTACCTTGAAAAAGTGCTGCCATACATCCACCAGCTATGGGGCAGGACGGCCCACATCGAAACGATGATTGAAGAAAGGGCTATGCTATTCACTTATGATGGTAAAGGGGTCCACCGGAAGTATTTATAGAGGGAAGTGGGGGCAGCATTGTGAATGCTGCCTTGTCTTTTTGTTATTTACGTATTTGATTATATTTAAACTTGTTATTTTTTATAAAATTTTTCATTGTTTAATCCACCTCAGTAAAGCAGAATGAACACATGGAAGGTAACAGGAAAAGCATACTCCCAGTAATACTGTTATAATAGTGTCAAATGTGTCAAATTTTGCAATCAAGGAGAAACATCATAAAAAAGTTAATCATTCTGTTTTTCAGTATTTTTGTGGCAATGCCATCTATCGTAAGTGCACACACTAGCTTGACATCATCCAATCCAGAAGATGGACAGCTAATATAAGTGGATATAGAAAAAATATGATCAGGCTCGTGATTTCATAAAGAAATTGGAGTAGGAACATGGTGAAAAAAACGTCCGTGTTAAATTTGACGGCTATGGCTGAGGACAGCCAAAATTAGGGCTGGCTCTGGATGAGCCAGAAGAAAGTGATGTAAAATCGATAATCAACGAAATTCAGGTAGCAATCGATCCCATGATTTTAGACAATACGGAAGACGTGGTTCTTGATCTTAGCAGAAACAAAGAAAATCAGGACTAGTCATTCTGGGAAATACTGGTCATTGCTGTTAGACTAGATTGAATATCCTAGGTAGCAGTTTTAAAAATATTGTTATAGTACTGTGATATCAAAATAATACTGACCGCCAATTATATTTGGTGGTCTTTTCGGAGCTACAATTTTCCTTTATAAATATAAAAGCTGTTTCCCAAGAAACAGCTTTTGAAAATATATGGAGCAAGATTATGTGATTCCCCGACATGACATCTTTGTTCTAATGGGGAAGCTAGTGGGCTAAGCAAGAGTATGAGAGTTTCTGCGTTTTATTTATAAATATAAAGTTCCTATATAAGTTTCATCTGAAACAGTGTTTTCTTTTTTTAAATAAGGGAGATTATAACCTTCATTAGAAACATAAATCCTAACTTTTTTTTCAAGACATTCAAACTTAATGTCTCCAGCTAAATTTTGTGTAATAGTATTATAATCGCTATAATAATGGATATGCTCGGAGGGTGCCTGTCCAATAACTATCATTTTGGGATTCAACACCCCAAGAATCTCTTTTGGAATTTGACCACTTTTTCTTCCGTGATGAGGGGCAAATAAAATATCAACTTTTGACCAATTTACTTCATCTTTAATTTTTTCCATAAATTCAGTTTCTAAGTCACCCATCCATAATGCAGTTACACCATTTTCAAGTCTATATTTAATAATACAAGAAATATTATTTGGGCTTTCACCGTTTTTAGCTTTCTCCAATTCATTTTTGAAATCTTCATTTTCCATATCTGGCCACAGTATACTTATGCCTGAACTTCCTCTTTCATCGTCATAGAGATTCATCCATTTCCTTTTTACTCCTTTTTCAATATAAAATGCCTTATCAGAATCCCTTAATTCACAGTATTTTTTAAACTCCGAAGTTTCCTCAGCCTTTGTTGCTTCATTTTCTACACAGTAAAAGTTTCTGATATTCATTTTCTGGTCTAGATATTCTAATCCGTAAAAATGGTCTTCATCAGGATGGGTAGAAATAAAACGAGTGATACCCTTATTTTTGGACAAAAGCAATAATTCATCGACAATCCTTTCTCTGTCATCTTCATAAAGAAAGCAGTCAATAATCGTAAAATTGTCACTGTTATGGTCAATATAAAAGGTATCTCCGTTTCCCACTGCAAATGATTTTATTATGCTCATTAGTACTCCACCTCTTTCTTATTGAATTAACTACTCATCGCAAACTTCTAATAAAGTTCTGGCATATGCTTTCGCTTTAGAATGAACTGTGTTCTTAGTAATTAATGACTGTGAAATAATAATAAAAGTGGTAATCGAGATTGATACCCATTCTAAAGGAAAAACATTCTTGAAATCGAACTGGTGCCTTTGATACATCAAACCAAAGGAACCGAATAAAATGATTGAATTAATTAAGAGGCTCCATGGTTTTAGAGCCCAAAAATTACGAGCGAATCCATAACTGATATTTTCTCTAAATAGAAGAGAGTATTTTTGAGTATCACGCGTTTTTGCTAAAAGCCATTTAATTCCTGAATCATAAACCTTATCTGCATTTTCTTTATTGCTGGATTCCTCTTCGGGAGTGGGACAGCGAAAATCCGCAATGTTTTTCTCTAAAAATTGATGATATCTTTTTTTAGTTAAGGGATCGATAGTAGTGTCTACATGTCGCAAGAAACGTGTACTTGGCATTCCGTCCCAATCCACAATCAAAGAATCTTGCTTTTTTTTCCCAAGTTCCCTAGTTAACTTGCCAAAAAGATAAGAAATACCAACAAAAAATACAGAACCTAGGATTGTTGATAATACCCCCCTTAAATCGTCAAAAAAACTATAAAGTGCAGCGAAAGTGGGGAAAAGGCTTATTAAGGCAGGATATAACCTGGCTTGTCTTTCATAAGGATTAAAAAAGTCTCTTAGCATGTCCATTTTAATCGACCCCTTACTACAATTTCTATCAAAATTTTACAATATTACATTTTTATTCTAACTTAATTTGATGCTAGTTAAAACATAATTTTTTTAAAAAATGGATTGTAACAGTCCAGGGATGGTGACATACACAAACTTACTTGGGAGTAATTTCCTCAATGGTATGAAGGTATGTACTAAGTGTTGGTCATTAATATTGTTTACAAAGCTTATTACTTAAATAAGAGTAGACTCGCCATGTAATGGCGAGCTATTAATATAAGAATGAGAAAATGCCTGCATAGGACTTTTCCTTTATTTTTTAGATGAAAAGTTGTAAAATTATGTGAAAATAGAAATTTTAAACCAAGTACAAATTTTTGCATATGAGGGACTAAATAATGGATATTAAATCGCCAAAATTAGACGAGTTGATCTATAAGATTGAGGAAATTAAACGAAGGAAAATTATTGATTACAAAGATATAAGTAATTTAAATTATGTTGATGTAAATAACAACTTAAGAAAATTAAAAATTTATAATAACCATTTAATCTATGGGCGAAGGGGAAGTGGAAAAACGACCTTAATGATGAAGGCACTAAATGAAAGTTCATTACTTAAGAATATTGATGTAATTGTAGACGCCCAGATTCTGAAGTCAGATTCTGATTTGGACATAGTTATTCAACTTATTGAAAAAATTCTAAACAGACTTATTGAGAGTTTAAATGAAGAAGAAGATATTGAATTAGCAAATGCATATAAAAAGGAAACAAAATCTTTTAAGGGAATAATTAAAAAAATATTTAAAAAGCAAGAAAAATCGATTTTACATAGATTTGAAGAATATCAGGAGCTTATTTATGTACTGGGAATTTTAGGAAATTCACTCCGGATTTTGAAAACACAGCCTGAACAAATCACATTAACCATTTCAAAGCAAGACTCAACAGAAAATACAACCAACAAAACAAAAATTAAAAAATTTAATTCCAACACAACAATTGAAAATTCGAATGACCTGGGTTATGGGTATCAAAAAATTAAGAGTACATTAAAAACCCTTAGTTCAATAAATATCTCGATGGAGAATAGCGTAGAAATTAGGAGTAGTAATCAACAAACTACTGGCGTAACAGCGACGGGTTCCAAAACAATTACCAAAGCTGAATTATTAAGAGACATAAAGGACAGCATTATTGAATTGATCAGTAAATATTACCAGTATAAATCTCGTCACATTATATTAATTCTAGATGATTTTTATCAGATACCCTTAGAAAAACATCCTTATATTATTCAATACTTTCATGATATTTATAAAAATTGCAGCTCAAGTGCCTTTTGTTTTAAGGTTTGTTCCTTACCAAATAGACTGAGAATGAATGAAAAGGGAAATGGAGATTTTTCTCATAAGGATGATTTTTCACCGATAAATTTAGATAATGATTTATCCAGCTTAGAACGAGTAAGGGATCATTTGATCAGTATATTGTTGAATATTGATGTTGATTTAGGCTTAACAAGACAGGATATTATATCACTATTCACTAATGATGAAACTTTGTTATACGCAGTAATAGCTGCTGGAGGAAATCCTCGGGATTTTTTAATAATATTTATGGAATTAGTAAGATCCACCCGAGGTGAAGATAAGCAAAAAGTCCAAAAATCAAATGTCTACTCGGTCATTAAACAACTTAAGGATGATAAAGATAGTACTCTTGAGGATGACTCTGACATTAATCCAGAAATAGTCAGACAGGCCATAACAACCCTTGAGGCAGAAATAGTAAATAAAAGAAACACTAATGTATTTTTGTATCCGATGGAAAAGTCAAAAGAACATGAACCGTTACTTAAAAATTTAGTAAATTTAAGGTATTTACATCTCATCAAAGATTCCACATCTTCGGAAACCAAAAAGAAGGAAGAGTTTGTTGCATATTTAATTGATATGAGCTTTTACGTCTCTGAAAAAAGCATTAAGAGAGGTTTTAACTTCCGACCGTTTTGGCAAAAGGACTCGGAGGCAAGATTAACTCATTTAAGAAATGCACCAATATTTCAATTTTCCGATGAATTGGTAAACCAAAAACAACTTGAGTTGGTTAAATAGAAAACGCATACGGATTTTAGGAGAGGGACAAGCTATTTGCTTGTTCCTTTCTGCTTTTAATCTGAATATGCTGAACTGACTTTTCCTGAAGATTCGAGTGGAGCTGAAAAAATCCTTAGGAGAAGGAGGCTGGGCTTCCTATTGGCATCAGCGGATTATTAGGGAAATGGATCTGACGAGTGCCGAAGCGATTGAATTTGCAAAATTAAATGCCGGAGTTGTCCAGCCCTCCAAGACTGGCATAAACCCTTACTACCTAGGGATCAAGATATTTGAGGATATTGAGGAGAGGTACAATAAGCCGACAGAGGAAATGAAGCGCCGTGGGGTGAAGCCAGGTTCTGGCCGGGAGAAGATGTTCGAGGTGAGGGAAATGGACTCTGATATTTCCTTCCTGA
>NZ_CCXR01000001.1:4385000-4472500 GCF_000821085.1 Bacillus sp. B-jedd | reverse complement strand
TGTCAAGACCTGGTAAGGTTCTTCGCGTTGCTTCGAATTAAACCACATGCTCCACCGCTTGTGCGGGCCCCCGTCAATTCCTTTGAGTTTCAGCCTTGCGGCCGTACTCCCCAGGCGGAGTGCTTAATGCGTTTGCTGCAGCACTAAAGGGCGGAAACCCTCTAACACTTAGCACTCATCGTTTACGGCGTGGACTACCAGGGTATCTAATCCTGTTCGCTCCCCACGCTTTCGCGCCTCAGCGTCAGTTACAGACCAGAGAGTCGCCTTCGCCACTGGTGTTCCTCCACATCTCTACGCATTTCACCGCTACACGTGGAATTCCACTCTCCTCTTCTGCACTCAAGCCCCCCAGTTTCCAATGACCCTCCACGGTTGAGCCGTGGGCTTTCACATCAGACTTAAGAGGCCGCCTGCGCGCGCTTTACGCCCAATAATTCCGGACAACGCTTGCCACCTACGTATTACCGCGGCTGCTGGCACGTAGTTAGCCGTGGCTTTCTGGTCAGGTACCGTCAAGGTACCGGCAGTTACTCCGGTACTTGTTCTTCCCTGACAACAGAGCTTTACGACCCGAAGGCCTTCTTCGCTCACGCGGCGTTGCTCCGTCAGACTTTCGTCCATTGCGGAAGATTCCCTACTGCTGCCTCCCGTAGGAGTCTGGGCCGTGTCTCAGTCCCAGTGTGGCCGATCACCCTCTCAGGTCGGCTACGCATCGTCGCCTTGGTGGGCCATTACCCCACCAACTAGCTAATGCGCCGCGGGCCCATCTGTAAGTGACAGCCGAAACCGTCTTTCAGCTCATCGACATGTGTCAATGAGGGTTATCCGGTATTAGCCCCGGTTTCCCGGAGTTATCCCAGTCTTACAGGCAGGTTGCCCACGTGTTACTCACCCGTCCGCCGCTGAGGTTTCGAAAGCAAGCTTTCAAAACCTCCGCTCGACTTGCATGTATTAGGCACGCCGCCAGCGTTCGTCCTGAGCCAGGATCAAACTCTCCAAGAAAGAGTATGAGTTTAGCTCATAAAGTTACGTTGGCTCATGATCCGAAGATCATGATAAATATTGTTTGTTGACGCTTGTTTGTTTAGTTTTCAAGGAACAATACTGTCGATCAAATGACTCCTTTTACGAGTAAAGACTCTTAGGAGCAGAAGCGACCGTCGCTCAAAGGCGACTTTTCTATATTACCAGGTTAACAACCTGGCGTCAACAAGTTTTTTTAATTATTTTCTTGTTGGCTGGCTGCCCTCGCAGCGACATTTATTAATATAGCACCTTTAATTAAGCCTTGCAACACTTTTTTTCGTTACTGAAATTATAATACAAAAGATCCTTCTGCCAAATCTGCTTCTCTTTCCCAGCTATATAGATTTCGGCTCCCGTAGGTATAAATCAGCCAATCAATAAGCGCTGCGAACCCCTCTTCCCTTCACCAGCAAACAAAACAGTTATCCCCCGACAGCAAAAATCGCTTTGCTTCATTCCAAATTTTTTGCAAGAAAAAACGCCAGCTTCCACAGTTGGAAACCGGCGCTATGGCTTTTATCTATGTCTCATTAACGGGAACAACAGAACATCTCTAATTGAAGGAGAGTTGGTCAGGAGCATGACAAGCCTGTCGATCCCAATCCCCAATCCGCCTGTTGGAGGCATTCCGTATTCCAACGCTTCAATGAAGTCCTCATCCATTTCATGGGCTTCATCATTTCCTTGCTCGCGTTCCTTCAATTGTGCTTCAAAACGCTCTCTCTGATCAATCGGGTCATTCAGCTCTGTGAACGCGTTAGCGTGCTCACGCGCCACAATGAACAATTCAAATCGGTCAGTAAAGCGCGGGTCTTTTTCGTTCTTTTTAGCAAGAGGGGAGATTTCAACCGGATGGCCAAAGATGAATGTTGGCTGAATCAGTTTCTCTTCCACTTTTTGCTCAAAGAACTCATTGACGATATGGCCGTATGTCATATGTTCGGTAATTTCAATTCCATGTTCCTTTGCAAGAGCCCGGGCTTCTTCGTCCGTCATCTCTTTCCAGAAATCTACCCCGGTATGCTCCTTAACAGCATCGACCATATGGAGCCTCTTCCATTCTGGCTCAAGGTTAACCTCATACTCACCGTATTGGATGACAGTTGCGCCGAGTACTTCACGTGCAACATGGGCGATAAGCTGCTCGGTCAGCGACATGATATCCTCGTAGTCGGCATACGCTTCATACAGCTCAATCATTGTAAACTCCGGGTTATGCCTGGTCGAAACCCCTTCGTTACGGAAGACACGGCCAATTTCATAAACCTTTTCAAGGCCGCCAACGATCAGCCGCTTCAAATGGAGTTCGATCGCAATCCTCATGAACAATTCCATATCAAGTGCATTATGATGTGTAACGAACGGGCGCGCTGAGGCACCACCGGCGATTGAATGCATCATCGGAGTTTCCACTTCAAGGAACCCATGATCATCCAAATAACGGCGCATGGATTGCAGAATAAGGCTCCGCATGATAAAGGTCGCCTTGCTTTCGTCGCTCATGATTAAGTCTAAATAACGCTGGCGGTATCGCTGTTCAACATCCTTCAGCCCGTGGAATTTATCAGGCAGCGGACGAAGAGCTTTTGTCAGGAACGTATAGTCCGTTACCTTGATCGACAGTTCGCCTACTTGCGTTTTGAAAAGAGTGCCTGTTACCCCGACAATATCGCCAAGATCTGAAGAAGTGAATAATTCATACTGATCTTCCCCAACTTCATCTTTACGGACATAAATTTGAATTTGGCCGGTTAGATCCTTAATATGGGCAAAACCCGCTTTACCTTTGCCGCGTTTTGTCATAATCCTCCCCGCCAGGGAAACAGAGACCTCTTTTGCCTCAAGCTCTTCTTTCTCAAGGTTATTATAGGTTTCAATCAGCTCTTTGGCATTGGCATTGCGAGTGAACTTTTTGCCAAAAGGATCAATACCCTTTTGCCGCATTTCATTCATTTTTTCACGCCTGACCAGGAGCTGGTCATTTAGTTCCTCATGATTCATATTTTTCAACTCCCCATTTATATAGTGCGGTATGTATTCGCACGCTAATCGTAATGTTAAACGCCTACTTGCAGTTTAGACAATTTTGCATAAAAAGAGACATTAGTATCATTGTACACAACTTTCAGGAAGGCACATAATAAAATATCTAAAAATACAACAAAGACTGCCAGTTTTTTTCTGGCAGCCTTCATAGTATATCATCTATATAGATTGAAATAAAGATTGGTATTCATACGGATCGTGGTGGTTGATTTCCACTCCGGGCATTTCGCTTTCCGCGGGGCATCAAAGCAGCATCCTGAAATAGCTTCCCATGGATTTGCGACGAGCACAACCTATATAGAAAGGATTTTGGCTAAATCGCGCCAGCCTGAAGATCTATCCGACGATGGCCTGGCTTTCCTTTTCTTCTGCCTCAGTGGCAAGAGCGTTCAGGAGGGCGACAAGTTCTTCCCTCGTATTGCACTCATTGACAGCATTGCGCGCCTTCCCATTTCCTTTGATCCCTTTTAGATACCAAGCCGCATGCTTGCGCATTTCCCTGACGGCGATATGTTCATTTTTAAGGGCAATCAGGCGGTCAAGGTGAAGAATGCAGACATCAATTTTTTCACGCACTGTCGGCTCGTCCATCAATTCCCCAGTTTCAAGGAATTTTACTGTCCGGTAAATCATCCAAGGATTCCCCAGTGCCGCGCGGCCAATCATCACGCCATCAACACCGGTTTCATCGAGCATTCGCTTGGCATCCTGCGGGGTCTGGACATCGCCGTTTCCAATGATAGGGATGTTCACCGATTGTTTTACCTCACGGATGATATCCCAGTTTGCTTTTCCTTCGTACATTTGGACGCGGGTACGGCCATGAAGCGCAATCGCTTTTCCGCCGGCACGTTCTACCGCAAGGGCGTTTTCGACCGCATAAACATGCTCGTCATCCCAGCCCATCCTCATTTTCACTGTCACTGGCTTTTCAACAGCGTCAACGACCGCGGACACCATTTCATAAATTTTATCGGGATCCAGCAGCCAGCGCGCTCCCGCATCACACTTTGTGATTTTAGGAACAGGACAACCCATATTGATATCGATAATATCCGCATTGGTGTTTTGGTCAACAAACCGCGCAGCCTCGACGAGATTTTCTTTTTCGCCGCCAAAAATCTGCAGGCTTAACGGCTTTTCACGCTCGTCTATATATAACATATTCATGGTCTTTTCATTTTTGAAGAGTATTCCTTTGTCACTTACCATTTCGGCGCAAACAAGGCCGGCGCCAAATTCCTTAACGGTGAGCCGGAAAGCCGAGTTGCAAACACCTGCCATTGGCGCAAGGACAACGGGATTCTTCATGACAATATCGCCAATTTTCAACATTGTAACGGCCTTCCTTTTTTAAAAAATATTTTTACTCCTTTGGAGGAGCCATATCTTCAATACTTACGTGCAAAACCTGTGATACCCTCTGCAACAGGTCGGCTGGAGGCATCCGGTTGCCGCGTTCAATTTCTCCAAGGATGGAAACTGATACTCCAAGCTCTTTCGAAAAACTGTCCTGGGTATACCCTTTTAATTTCCTGAAAGCCCGAATCCGTCTTCCCCATTTTTCTGCTTCCATATCCGTACTCCTTCTTTATCAGGTAAACGATCAATCAACAGCGTAAGAGGTTCACGTTTGCCCGGAAGCTGTATATCTCCGGCAACCTCAAATAGAGGCACAAGCACAAATGCACGCTCCGCCATCCGAGGATGGGGAATGAAAAGCTTCTCTGTTTCAATATTTTCTTGGTTATAGAGTAGAATGTCAAGGTCAATTGTCCTCGGACCCCACCTTATTCCCCTTTTTCTCCCAAGAGAAAGCTCGGTCTTAAGGCACAATTCCAACAGTTCATAAGGGCTTAAATCTGTATAAATTTCAATAGCCATATTTAAAAACAGGTCCTGATCCTCATACCCGACAGGATCTGTTTCATAAATAGATGAAATATTTACCAATTTGACAGAAGGATCTTCGGCGAGTATTGAGACAGCCGCCAACAAATTGCGATAGCGGTCGCCTATATTGGAACCAAGCGAAAGAAACGCATGATTTTCCATGTTATCTTCTCCTCATTATTTCCGTCGCCACAAATTTATAATGGCCCGGTATCGGTGGATCGGGCTTAATGACTTTAACGGACACCTCTTCAAGAAGCGGAAACTCACCTAAAAGCCGGGAAGCAATATTCTCGGCCACTGATTCAATCAGCTTAAACGGCTTTCCCTCTACCACTTCCTTGCAAACTTGATACAACTCGGCATAATTTACGGAGGCATCAAGATCATCCGTCTCTCCCGCCTTTATCAAATCAAGCCCCACAGCAAGGTCGACGATAAACCGCTGACCTAGCCTTGTTTCCTCGGAAAACACCCCATGATAGCCATAAAACTCCATTTGGTTCACATAAATTTTATCCATTCGTTTCCCCCCGGCCCATTAATGCATCCATCATCTTGGCCATCCTCGCCATCTCTTTCACATCATGGATACGAATCATCTGGCAGCCTTTCTGTATCCCGTAGCATACAGTTGCCCCCGTTCCTTCCATCCTTTCCTCAGGCGGCAAATCCAGGACCTTGCCAATGAAGGTTTTTCTGGATGTACCGAGGAGGACCGGATAGCCTAGAGCGACAAGGGTATCCAGATGCTGCATCATCTCGATATTTTCTTTAAAGCCTTTTGCAAAACCAATCCCCGGATCAAGAATGATTTGCGAATCCTTTACACCCGCTTCTTTTGCAATTCGGATGCTTTCATACAAGTCAGCAAAAACATCTCTCGTAAAAACCCCGTAATCACGGTTATTTCGATTGTGCATCAGAATGATTGGCGCCTCAAACTCTGCGGCGACTTTGGCAATCTCAGGCTCTGCCTTCGCACCCCAAATATCATTGATAATATGGGCACCTGCTTCGAGAGCCTTCCTGGCAACCTCCGCTTTATATGTATCAACGGAAATAGGCACTCCCACTTCCTTCGCCAGCACCTCGATAATCGGTATGACCCTTTCAAGCTCTTCTTCAAGGGAAACCGGTTCATGTCCCGGCCTTGTCGATTCGCCTCCGATATCGATAATGTCGGCACCCTGGCCGACCATCTCCCTCGCGCGGTCAACCGCACGGTCTGCCGCATTGAACTTTCCACCATCCGAAAAGGAGTCAGGCGTCACATTCAAGATTCCCATCACGATTGTTTTTTTGCCATAATCAAGGACATGCTGTCCGCATATAATTTTCTGCTGGTCATTGCTCATGAAAAACCCTCCGTTCCAAGTTCATTCCTGCTGTAATATATCTCGCGGCAAGCGGCATAACGGTTATGCAACCATTGTGCAAGCCGCCCCGCTTTTCCTGGCAGCTTATTATCCCCAATTTGCGGACAGGCGACAATCTCCTGTATCGAGTTCGTGAAAAAAACTTCTTCCGAAGCGAGCAGCTCGTCAACAGAATAAAGGCCTTCCCTTACGTCAAGGCCCGCCTTCCGGGCCAATTCAATGACAAACTGGCGGGTGATTCCATTTAAGATTCCCGTCTCCAATGAAGGGGTAAAGAGAGCCCCTTCACTTACCCAAAATATATTTGAGACAATCCCCTCCGCCACATGGCCATCCTTTGTCAGGAAGATCCCTTCGGCGCCGGGGGCATCACGCATTTCCCGGTAGGCAAGGAGATTGTTTAAATAATGATGGGATTTCAGCCGCTGCTGTCCTTCTGGGGTATTCCGGTTCAAGGAAACGATTTTACCGGACTTTTCCTGTAAACTTCCCGCTCGAGGAAGCGGTTTTGAGAAAACAATCATCTCTGGTTCCGAATAGGGTTCTGAACGAAGGCCAATCTCTCCCGCTCCTGCTGAAATATTCAAGCGGATATAGGCATCCATGAAGCCATTCGCCTCTATAAGCTCCTTAACCGCCCGTACCGCCTCGGGCCGATTGATTCTCTTCTTAATCTCAAGCACCTCAAGTCCGGCATTCAGCCTGGCAAGGTGATCATCGAGAAGGAAGCAATGCCCATTGTAAACCCTGAAGGTCTCAAACAGGCCCACCCCATAGAGAAAACCATGGTCGAATGGGCTGATGGACGCCTCTTCTTTTTTTACAAGCGCACCGTTATGCCAGATGAACATGGCCATTTACTTTCATGGATCCCGAATGCTCACGGACGAAATTGGCAAGAAGCTGTTTTCCCGGCCCGGTCAGAATGGACTCGGGATGAAATTGCACACCTTCAACCGCCATCGTTTTATGGCGAATCGCCATGATTTCCCCTTCTGCCGTCCACCCCGAAACCTCCAGGCAATCAGGTAGCGTTTCCCTTTTCACAATCAACGAATGATAGCGGGCCGCGGCAAATGGCGTCGGAATGTCTTTAAAAATAGTCCCGCCATCATGTTGGATAAGTGAAGTTTTGCCATGCATTAGCCGTTCGGCTCCCACTACATCCCCGCCAAACACCTGGGCAATCGCCTGGTGGCCGAGGCAAACGCCGAAAATCGGAACCTTTCCCGCAAAATAAGAAATCGCTTCAAGGCTGATACCGGCCTCATTCGGGCTGCAAGGGCCCGGGGAAATCATCAGGACGGACGGGCTGGCTTTTTCGATTTCTTCCAGCGTTGTTTCATCATTCCGCTTCACAATCAGGTCCTCGCCAAGCTCCCCCAAATACTGTACAAGATTGAATGTAAATGAATCATAGTTATCGATCATATAGATCATTCGTTTTCACCCGCTTCTGCCAGCTCTTTCGCCTTCCAGAGCGCCCTTGCCTTTTTCAGGGACTCTTTATACTCATAGACCGGATTGGAGTCAATGACAATACCCGCTCCCGCTTGCACATGGGCCTGTCCATCTTTTACAAGCATAGTCCGGATCATAATGTTCAATTCAAGATCATCGTTGAAGCCAATCCAGCCTAGCGACCCGGTATACGGCCCTCTTCTTGAAGGCTCGAGTTCCTCGATGATCTCCATCGTCCTTATTTTCGGCGCGCCGGTAATTGTACCTCCGGGAAATACAGCGTCAATTAAGTCGAATCCATCTTTCCCATTAGAAATTTGGCCGCGCACATTCGAGACGATGTGCATAACGTGAGAATACTTTTCAATTGCCATAAATTCATTTACTTCTACCGTTCCATATTCACTCACTTTGCCAAGATCATTTCGTTCGAGATCGACCAGCATGACATGCTCGGCCCGTTCTTTATCACTTTCAATCAATTCATTAGCAAGCTCCAAGTCTTCTTCTGGATTCCTGCCCCGTGATCTCGTACCAGCTATCGGCCTTGTACTGATCTCCCTGCCAAGCTTTTTGACGAGAAGTTCAGGTGACCCGCTTACAAGCTGGAATTCCGGTGTATGGAAATAACCCATATACGGAGATGGATTTACCTCGCGGAGCTGTTCATATACCTTCATGGCCGAAACGCCAATCGGCTTTGTCTGCCGCACAGACAGATTAACTTGAAAAACATCGCCCTGTTCTATGTATTCCTGGACCTTTGCGACCGCTTGCGTAAACTCCTTTTCCTGGATCGATACTTCCCTTTCCTGTAGGAATTCGAAAATTTCTTTTCGATCCCCCCGAACTGGACCTGGCTCCGTCCAGCGGGATTCCCACTCACGGACACGAGCGTCCAGGCCCTCCTCATCCTTCTCGCCAAAACGGAAAAACATGGTCAAGGCTTCTTCCTGTAAATCGAGGACGAACCATTCCTTATGGAACATAAAATAAACATCCGGCACGTCTAGTTCATCGTTTGCGAGATCCGGCAAAGACTCTATGTAACGGGCATAATCATAGCTGATATAGCCAATCGCACCGCCTGCGGCTAAAGGGATGGGAGATTTCGTCTCATTCCTGAAATCCGCCATAAAGTTTTTCAGTCCACGAAGCGGGTTCCCTTCAAAAAAGGAACTCTGGCCATTTTCCGTCACCTCAAAGCGATTGGCTCCGGCAGACCTTACTACCGTGCACGGATCGAAAGCAGCAATACTGTAACGTCCGCCGCGCCCGCTTTCAAGAAGGACATGCCGGCCGGTTGAGGCGGCAATCTCTTTATACTTTTGAAAAAACTTATTTGCTGTTAATCCGAAGGTCTTTTTGAAAATCTTTTCCCCCAAAAAACTCACTCCCCGCTTCCCATATCTTCTTCATCATACAAGAAGTTCAGAAATGAAAAAAGCATGAACCGCAAAGTTTGCAGCTCATGCTTTAATGGTTATTGGCTATTCCTCAAATTGATATAGCGGGGTGCTTAAATAGCGCTCGCCGTTGCTTGGAATGATGGCAAGGACTTTTTTCCCTTTTCCAAGTTCCTTTGCCACCTTGAGTGCAGCATAAATGGCTGCCCCGGAAGAGATTCCGCCGAGAATCCCTTCCTCTTTCGCCGCGCGGCGGGCATATTCAAATGCCTGGTCATTCTCGACCTGGATGACTTCATCATAAATTTTCGTATCAAGGATATCCGGCACGAAACCGGCGCCAATCCCCTGGATTTTATGCGGGCCAGGTTTGCCGCCTGAAAGGACCGGGGAGTCGGATGGCTCGACCGCATAGATTTTGATTTCTGGATACGCTTCCCTCAGCACCTCGCCGGCTCCTGTGATCGTCCCGCCGGTTCCTATGCCGGAGATGAAGCCATCAAGCTGTCCGCCCATTTGTTCAACAATCTCTCTCCCGGTTGTCCTACGGTGCACTTCCGGATTTGCTTCGTTCTTAAATTGCTGGGGCATGAAATATCCCTTTTCCTTCGCCAATTCTTCCGCCTTGCGAATCGCGCCTCCCATGCCTTCCGGTCCAGGAGTCAATACAAGTTCCGCTCCATAGGCGCGAAGAAGATTGCGCCGCTCCATGCTCATTGTTTCCGGCATGACTAAAAGTGCCTTATAGCCCTTCGCTGCCGCAATCATGGCCAAACCGATTCCGGTATTTCCGCTCGTCGGCTCAATTATGGTATCGCCCTCTTTCAGGCTCCCGTTTTCCTCGGCGGCTTCAATCATAGCAAGGGCAATCCTGTCCTTCACACTGCTGCCTGGATTCATATATTCAAGCTTTAGGTAAACTTCAGCGCTGTTCTCGTCCACGAGGCGGTTTAATTTCACAATCGGGGTATTGCCGACAAGGCCGGCAATTGAATTTGCGACGCGTACCATCCGTCCCACTCCTTATTCCGAGTAATTTTATTGGTTTAATATAAATTTATCAATTTTAAGCAAAACTGTCAATATTATTACTTTCCCCAACCGCCGTACAAAAAACAGTTTTTTACAAAATTATGACCCCGATCCTATTCAAGATTCGGGGCCTGATAAATATATATTCACTTTGTTCAGTTATAGAACCAGTCTGTCATTTTCCATAAAACCATTCTACGCCAGCCTCTTGCCAAAGCGTCCGCGCGGAAGGCGGGGTTCCAAGCTGTCCAACGGCAATCTGTCTCCTGATTTCCCTTTTCACTTCTTTATAAGAATATTTCTTCCCGCTCAGCTGGTCATGCAATTTTATGATCGCATAACCTTCATCCGTTTTAATCGGCATGCTCCACTCGCCTTTTTTCACCTTCTGCGCCTCGGATATGTAGGTTTGAGGATAGCGCTCATCACCTTCCTGGATAAAGCCGAGCCCGCCGCCTTCTGACGCGGTGAATTCATCCATGGACCGCTCCCGCGCCAAAGTCTCGAAGGAGGACCCTTCCTTTAGTTCCTTAATGGCCTGGTCCGCTTCCTCCTTCGTCTTCACCACGATATGGGAAAGCTGGAATGCGGCCGGAACTTCATAGGTCGATTTATTCTTTTCATAATAACTTTTCATTTCTTCATTGGATACAACGGCATCTTTTGTCAAAAGCTCTTCAAGAAGGAGAGACAGCTCGATTTGTTTTTTCCAACTTTTCAAGTTTTGCTGATCAGGCGCGGAACCTCCATAGGTAGTCTGGAACGTTCTTAATTCCCGCTCTACATCTGCTTTTGGAATTTTGACGTTATATTTTTTTGCCAAATGGCTGATGACTTCCTGGTCCACAAGTTCCCGAAGTGTGTCTTCGCCATAGCGGGCCTCCAATTCCTTCAGCCACTCTTCCCTCGTAACGCTGCTATTCCCCACTGTCGCCACTGTTTCTGCGTCAACTGGAAAGCCGGAAGCCCTGCCGCTTTTTGACATGAAGTAAAAAGCAGTCAGGATATTCAGGATGACCAGCGCGACAATCACATACCATAATTCCCTCGTTTTCATTTTCCCTCTCCCGGCTAAAGCTTATTTCGCTTCTCTTAAAAGCTCCTCGAGCTCTTCTTTTGAAAATTGGTATTTTTCATTACAGAAGTGGCAATGCGCCTCGGCTTTTCCATCTTCCTCTATCATCGCGGTTATTTCTTCCTGTCCCAAAGAGACGATCGCATTGGCAAAGCGTTCTTTCGAGCATGTACATTCAAATCCAACCGGCATTTTCTCAAGAAGAGTGACTTCTTCCTGCCCGAATAATTCCTCAAGGATTTCCTCAGGCGTCAATCCACGCTCAATCATTTTTGAAACCGGCTCGATTGTTTTCAGCCGTTCCTCCAGCCGGGTGATCGTATCTTCTGTTGTTCCTGGCATTAGCTGAAAAATAAAACCGCCGGCCGCCTTGATGCTGTTATCCGGGTTGACAAGCACGCCAACGCCGACCGATGAATTCACCTGTTCCGACGAAGCGAAATAGTATGTGAAGTCCTCGCCCAATTCCCCGGACACAAGGGGAACAGATCCACTGAAAAAGTCACGCAGCCCAAGATCCTTTACAACCGTCAGCGTACCATCAGTCCCGACCGCGCGCCTTACATCCAGCTTTCCTTTTTCATTCAATTCAAAGTGGGTTTGCGGATTGGTCACATATCCCCTGACCGCCCCTTTCGCGTTACTATCGACAAGAATATTGCCGATCGGCCCTCCCCCTTCAATTTTTATCGTGAGCTTATCGTCGCCCTTCAGCATGGCGCCCATCATTAAACCGGCCGTCATTGCCCGCCCCAAAGCCGCGGAAGCTGTTGGCCAAGTATAATGGCGACGCTGCGCTTCGGCTACCGTTTCAGTGCTTCTTACAGCGTAGGCCCTGATTTGGCCATTATAGGCAATTGCCTTTACTAGATAATCACTCATTATGGTGCTCCTTTCTTTGATGCGCTTTATATCTCTTGTTTATTGTCCATGTTCCGGCGGTAAATAAGCCGGAGCCCTTTTAATGTCAGAAATGGGTCAACGATGTCAATGATTTTTGATTCCTCGGCAATTAAGCTGGACAAACCGCCAGTCGCGATAACGGTCGGCGTTTTCTGGCTGATGCTGATCATCCTTTTGACAATCCCCTCCACCATGCCGACATACCCATAAACAATTCCAGCCTGCATCGCGGCAACCGTATTTTTCCCAATTACACCTTCAGGTCTTACAATTTCAATCCTCGGGAGCTTCGCCGCCCTTGAGTAGAGGGCTTCTGTAGAAATACCTACACCCGGTGCGATTGCACCACCCATATATTGTTTCTGCTCATTCACATAGCAGTATGTTGTGGCTGTTCCGAAATCGACAATGATAAGCGGGCTTCCGTATTCATGGATGGCAGCTACCGCATTGACGATTCTGTCCGCCCCCACTTCTCTCGGATTTTCATATTTTATGTCCAACCCCGTCTTGATGCCAGGGCCGACAATCAGTGGCTTGAGCCCGAAGTACTTCTCGCACATTCGTTCCAGCGAGAACATGATCGGCGGCACGACAGATGATATGATAATTCCTTCAATATCTGCAAAAGAAAGGCCCGAATGCTCGAAAAGGGATTTAATAACCATCCCGTATTCATCCTCCGACCTGTTCCTGTTTGTTTCAATCCGCCAATGATGGAGAAGCTCGTCCCCTTTATATACCCCTAAAACAATATTAGTATTTCCTACGTCAAACACGAAAATCAATTGTCTCACCACTTTACGGAGTTTTATTCTTGTTTCATCCCGCCGCCCAAGACAGGAGCCGGATTCACTTAAAACATCATAACACAAACCATTTCCCGAAAGAAAAGGCCAAGCGCCTACGAACTTGAAAATTTGAAAAATACGGCTGTTTTTCCTCGCAAAAAAGGCACCGCATGAATGCAGTGCCTTTATACGTTATTTGTTTATTTTTGTTCATCCTGATTTTCGTCAGCCTTCAGCAAGTCGGAGGCCGAAGAACCGTTGCGGTCTTCCTCTTCCTTTTTGCCGGAGATGTTGATGATCACATCATCAAGAGTGTTCTTGATTTCTTCAGGTGTTGAGTTAGCTGGAACTTTCCCATCTGGAAGCCTTCCGTGATCAACAAGGTGCTTGATATCATCGGCATCAAGAGTCTCGACTTCAAGCAACGTATTCGCAATCAGGTCGAGCTTATCCCTGTTTTCGGTCAGGATGGTCCTCGCTCTTTCATACGAATGCTTGATGAAGTTCTGGATTTCAAGGTCGATTTCATAAGCAATCTTGTCAGAATAGTTCTGTTCATTGTGCAGGTCGCGTCCAAGGAAAACCTGGCCTCCCTGCGGCTGCCCGAACTGAAGCGGTCCAAGCTTGTCGCTCATTCCGTATTCAGTGACCATTTTCCTGGCAATGCCGGTCGCTCTTTGGAAATCATTGTGCGCTCCGGTGCTGACTTCGCCAAAGACAATCTCCTCAGCTACGCGCCCGCCCAGCAGGCCGGTAATTTTATCAAGGAGCTCTGGTTTAGTCATGAAGTAGCGGTCTTCCTTAGGAAGCATGACAGCATAGCCGCCAGCCTGCCCTCGAGGTACAATCGTTACCTTATGGACCATTTCCGCTTCATCAAGCATAACGCCGATGACTGTATGGCCTGCTTCGTGGAAAGCGACGATCCGGCGTTCCTTTTCGGAAATGACACGGCTTTTCTTCGCAGGGCCCGCAATGACACGGTCAGTAGCTTCATCTATATCGGTCATCTCAATTTTCTTCTTATTCTGGCGCGCAGCCACAAGAGCTGCTTCGTTCAGAAGGTTCTCAAGGTCGGCACCCGAGAAACCTGGGGTCCTCATGGCTATCGCCTTAAGATTGACAGAATCATCAAGCGGCTTATTGCGCGCATGCACCTTCAGCACCGCTTCACG
This sequence comes from Bacillus sp. B-jedd, assembly GCF_000821085.1. Taxonomy (GTDB): domain Bacteria; phylum Bacillota; class Bacilli; order Bacillales; family Cytobacillaceae; genus Bacillus_D. The sequence continues at coordinate 4,458,310 of NZ_CCXR01000001.1, read as the reverse complement.
TCCTCTTACATCCGGGCGGTCAACCGTGATTTGGCGGTCAAAACGTCCCGGGCGCAGAAGGGCAGGGTCAAGAATATCAGGGCGGTTGGTTGCCGCGATAATGATGATACCCTCATTCGCCCCGAAACCGTCCATTTCAACGAGGAGCTGGTTCAGGGTCTGTTCGCGCTCATCATGCCCGCCGCCAAGGCCGGCACCACGCTGACGCCCAACTGCGTCAATTTCATCAATGAAAATAATACAAGGCGCATTCTTTTTAGCCGTTTCAAACAGGTCACGTACGCGGGATGCACCCACGCCGACAAACATTTCAACAAAGTCGGAACCGCTGATTGAGAAGAACGGAACGCCCGCTTCCCCGGCAACAGCGCGGGCAAGAAGCGTTTTACCGGTTCCTGGAGGCCCCACAAGCAGGACGCCCTTCGGAATTCGAGCGCCAAGCTCGGAAAATTTCCGAGGGTCTTTCAGGAATTCGACAACCTCAACGAGTTCCTGTTTCTCTTCATCAGCACCGGCCACGTCTTTGAAACGGACCTTTTTCTTATCCTCGCTGTACAGCCTCGCCTTGCTTTTCCCAAAGTTCATGACACGGCTGCCGCCGCCCTGAGCTTGGTTAAGAAGGAAGAAGAACAGGATAAAAATGATGACAAATGGGATGATCGATGTAAAGAAAGTCACCCAGCCGCTTGTTTCCTTGGCCGGCATTGTTTCTACATTCGCCTGGCCGACCGCATCATCAATACGGTCAAGCATCCTTTCGCTGTTAGGGACATATGTCAGGAAGAATTTATCCTTCCCGGCATTTTTCAGCTGGCCGCGGACTTCAAATACGCCGCGCTCCGGCTGCAGGGTAACAGATTTTATTTCCTTCTTCTCAAGATGGGAAATAAACTCATCGTACCTTATATTATCGGTTGGCTCGGTGTTTCCATTAAAGAAGCTGACGACGCCAATAATAACTAAAAATATCAATAAATAAAAGATGGTATTACGGAAGATCCGATTCATCCCTTACCTCCTCCCACGGTGGAAAACAGTATATAAAATAGTAGCATAAATGATAATGCCGCTTCAACAAAAGTGCCTTTTAAAACGCCCGGTTTCCATGCGATCCTTCTGCTATTCTCCCTTGTTGTAAACCTCGGGCTTCAGCACACCGATGTAAGGAAGGTTCCGGTACTTCTCAGCGTAATCCAGGCCATAACCGACGACGAAAGCGTCAGGGACTTCGAATCCAACATAATCCGCCGCAATATCAACCTTTCTTCCTGTCGGCTTATCCAGCAGCGTGACGATTTTAATCGACTTTGCCTTCCTGTAACGGAACAGCTCAACGAGGTAACTGAGTGTCAGCCCGCTGTCGATGATGTCTTCAATGATTAGTAAATTCCGGCCCTCCACCGAAGTGTCCAGGTCTTTCAGGATTTTGACTTCCCCGGAAGAAACCGTTTTATTCCCATAGCTTGAGACATCCATGAAATCCATTTCAAGGTAGCAGTCCATCTTCTTGAGAAGGTCTCCCATGAAAGGCATTGCTCCCTTTAATACACCGATTGCAAGCGGGTATTTGTCCTGGTAATCCTCTGTCAGCCGGGTGCCCAGTTCCCGGATCTTTTCCTGGATTTCTTCTTCGGAAATCAGGACTTTTTCAATATCGTTTCTCATTTCAAATGTGCCCCCCAGATGTTGGTTCCTTGCCATATAACAGTCTCCAATACCGTTCTCCCGAAGGGACGGCGGAGTCAAAGGCTGACTTCTTCAGTCCCGGAAGCCAGAGGATCCGCCCGCCGCTATCTGTCACGACAGGCCAGGAGTCACGCTCGGAAACCGGAACCTTATGGTCAATAAAAATATCTTTCAGCTTTCTTGAGCCTTTCATCCCTTTTAGCGACATTCTGTCCCCATTTTCCCTCGTCCTGACAATGAGCGGCAAATTAGCTTTTGATACCGCCATATACGCACAGTCCGCACCGGAGCCGGCCACAGGTCCTTCACATGCCTCAATTTTAATGAAATTTCCATTTGGCAAGGCAATTTCTCCAGTATCCCATATTTCAATTTTGAACGGCTTTACTTCAGCCATACCAAATTGGAAAATGCATAGGTGATAGGAACGGGAGACTGTTAACCCCCCCGGAAGATCAAGGATGCCCGATGGATGAGGACGATTAAGCAGGGAAATAACTTGATCAATATGTATAGCTCCAAGAGAAGCAGGTCTTTCTTCATAAAGATAGTTTAATATTAGTTGAATCCCTCTTCTTTGTAAAGGCATTGGCATTCCAAGAAAAGACAGAATATCGATCTCTATTTTCCCCTTTTCCCTGCTTTTCATTACTGTAACCATTCTGTTGGCAGCCAATTCGCCAAGATACTCTTCATCGCTCATTATTTCCTCGCTGAAGCGCTGAAATTGCTCATGGACATTTGGATTTTCGTTTTTCAAAAATGGCAGCACACTTTTCCTGAATCTGTTCCGGCTATAAAGATCCTTCTCGTTACTCGGGTCCATCCTCGGTGCAAGTTCTTTTCTTTTGCAGTACTCGAGGATCTCATCTCTCGTCGCTTCAAGGAAAGGCCGGATAATCGAGCCGTCCTTAAAGGGCCTTGTGAACGGAATACCTGTGCGCCCTTTCCCGGTGCTTCCTCTTGTAAGCCGCATCAAAATGGTTTCCAGTTGGTCATCGGCATGGTGGGCCAGGGCTAGATAGGCAAACCCCTGCTGTCCCATCAATTTCTCGAAAAAACCATAGCGCGCTTCGCGTGAAGCCGCTTGACTGTTTTTTTCCGTCTTCCTGATAATTTCAGGGACATTGATTCTCGCCATATAAAAAGGTATAACAAGCCTTTCGCAATATTCCTTCACGTACAAGGCATCTTGAAGCGATTGCTCCCCCCTGAACATATGGTCCACATGGGCAGCGGCAATCCTGATTTGCCATCTTTCCCTGTTTTCCTGCAAATAGTGGAGAAGAGCCATAGAATCCGGGCCGCCCGACACACCAACGAGGATGCTTGTCCCCTTAAGGGAAATAGATTTCCTTTTTAAGAGTGCTTCAACTTTTTCTTCGAGCATTTTAAACTTCCTTAAATATAGTTTCTGGCAGCTAATTAAACCCTATCCCTGTTTTATACGTCGTTATGTTAATAAAGTTTCAGTATAAAAAGAGAAAATCATTTTTTTTTTGCAATTCTTCATAAGGTTCTTTGCACCTACGTTAAATACATCACAATATATACAATATAAAGAATTGCCATGACAGTTACAATATAAAAGGTTTCCCCTATACGCGACTTTTTTTTACGCACCTTGACTGATTGGGCCCTGCGTGACGCCTGCTTTAACGCCGACCGTGTCGGTTGGGGCGTGTTGCCAACCGGATTCGGCCGTCCTGTACAAAATAAAAGGTCGGTTCTCATTTCAGCCGCAGACGAGTATCTGCCTTGCATGGCCTTTACCAGAACTGGTTTGTATATTTTCAATTCACTTTTTTGCGACACGGCTGAAAGAAGTTCCGCAAGGCCTCCTTCTTTCTTTTGAAAATGGCCCGGATAGGCCGTGGATACGATCACCATCGCGACGGCAAATAAATCGTAGGAGGGCTCTGCTCTCCTTGAACCCATACCCCAATAACCTCTATCGAAAAATTCCGTATATTCCTTGATGGATCTGCCATTTAACGTTGTGCCGCCTACGTCAATGCAACGGATGCGCGGTGCAGGGCCTGCAACAATCAAGTTTTCAGGCTTCAGGTCGCCAAATATCCAACCGTTTTGGTGAAGCTGGCCGATGTCATCAAGAAGCTGCAGGAATAACGGCAAAACCCAGTCCTTCCCTTTGGCATCAAGAAATGCCTGAAGTCCCGGCCCTTTCACATATTCCATTACATAAAAACTATATCGCCCATCTTTCAGAACCCAGTCATCGACATCAAGCAAAGAAGGCCCGAGGAAATGTCCTTGGACCTTGGCAAAGGATTTTAGCACATTTGCTTCCGCTGTAATCGACATGCTGTTTGTACTAATTTTCAGGGCGGCTTCCACATCTCCTTTTTTAACTAAATAGACAGTTCCGTTCGCGCCCCTGCCCAACTCTTTTAGTAGGATATAGCGGTGGCCATGCCACTTTCCCTGAATGACAGTCCCCGGCTTGAAATTACATTGATTCTTCAATGCGTGATTCATCGCGGTGCAAAAAGCTCCTTAATGATCTTTTTTCATTAAAAAGGCGGATTGCTTCCCGGATGGCCGGTCCGGTAGGGGTAATGCCGCCAGGAGAGATGGTATTAAAAATTCCGGTAATCGACTCCAGCTTTTTCGTCCAATCAAGAACCAGCTCAAAGTCCCCCCTTTTCCCGGGAAATACTAACATGGAAAATTGGTTTTTTCCCGACCTGGCATTCAGGCTGATGGACAAATCTATCAACGCTTCCTTGACTGTTTGAAGTTTATGCTTCATGCTTGCACTCGCATCTACAAGAATGATGACCTCAAGATCGCTTGTCTCTCCAAGCTCATCGACAACTTCAATGACTTCACCCCGCTGTTCGGGCGGGAGGTCTTCCAGAGTCAGCTTTTGGCCAAGAATTTGCTGGAGTTCCCGATTTACGACGGCATGAATCGTATGTGTCATTGCTTTTCGGGTGACCATTTGGACAGTTTGCGAAAGCTGCTCTGCGTATACAACCTGGCTGACCCCGCCACCGGACATGGCGATGCCATCAATTTCCTTCATTCCCTGCTCATCAATCGAGTCGTGCTCCACTACGCCGATGACATTCACGGTGACTCCCTGTTCTCTCGCAAGAGCCGCCATTGCCACTGGATCTTCCCCTTTGTTGGAACACCCATCTGTAATGATTAGCATTTGCCGGATTTTCCCTGCATGCATTCCTTTCTCCTCCAATCGTCAAATGTTACCATTTTCGACTGATTGGAGATGATTTATACCTTCAGGCCGCTACCCTGCTATTGAGCGCGTTTCTTTTTCAATCCCCCGACCGGTATGGAGGCCCACTTTGGGGTATTATGTTTGATCTTGGTTACCGCAACGGTCATATCATCCTCAATTTGATTGGATCTGGAGCGGATTACTTCCTCCATAATCAGGTCAGCCACCTCTTGGGGGTCATCGGTTTCAAGGTCATGAATCTTTCGCTTCATCCACATTTCATAGTTGCCGACGTGTTTCGGCCCCTCAAAGACCCCATCGCTCATCATGATCAATAAATCTCCGGCTTTCAACTGTTCACTGACGACATCTATATCGAATTCCTGGACAATCCCCATCGGCAGATTGCTGGCCTGAATTTTGATGACCTTTTTCCCCCGCTTGATAAAACTTGGTGTCGAGCCTATTTTCAGAAATTTGGCGGAAGCATTCTGCATATCAATTACCGCAAGATCGAGGGTGGAAAATATTTCATCGGTCGTCCTTAATGAAAGGACTGAATTGACGGATTTTATCGCGACTTTCTCTTCGATTCCCGACTGGAGGATTTGCCGGAGCAGTTGGAGGGTCTCCTTGCTTTCTTCCTGGGCACGCTCGCCATTTCCCATTCCATCACTGATTGCAACTGCATATTTTCCGCTGCCAAGCTCTATAGTCGAGAAGCTGTCTCCTGAAATGAAACCGCCATCTTTTGCCGCGTAGGCAACACCGCTATCCACGGTAAACGCTTTTGCCGAACGGAATGTAGCCTGGCAGACACTATTGGGGTAAGTACCGCAGTCTTCTGAGCTCACAATGATCGTTTCACCGAGAATATCCGATAGCATCGGAGCGATTAGCTTTTCACATTCCCCATGCCCGTTGCAAAAAGGAACCGTCATATCAATGTCCACATTGCCCTGCTCAAGACTGTAAATTTCAACCTGATCAATTTGAATGCCAAATTCCTGGATTGCCTCCATGATCTGCTCTTCCTGCTTATGAAGATTCTCCCGTTCCCGCTGGATTTCTTTCGCGAAGTCACCCATGACTTCCGAAACGCCCAAAAGCTGCTCAGCAACAAGCCTTCTGCTTTCCTGCACCTGCTTTTTCAGTTTTTGGTTGGCCTGAAAAACGGCGAGCTCCTGATGGATTGCTTCCATCACTTTTTTTGGCCGGGAACAAAGCTTTTCCCATTCCCTCGCCAATTTTGGAGGAACCGAAGCTTTCGATTGGTCCATTTGAAGCATAATTTCCTCCATGTATCCATATGTTGTAGAGAAGTTCCTTGTCCAGCAATGTTCTTTCTTAAAACACGTCTGGCACGACTTTTCGGCAACATTGCTTAGAAAGAAGTCAAGTTCTTTATTTTCATCCCCAGTTTCAATATCATGCTGCGAAAAGCTTTTCGAAAGAGCTTCAAATACATTGGAGAATTGGGCGACCCTTTTCGCCGTTACATCCCTCATTTTCCTCATGTACTTTTGTTGCTCCGCTGTATGTTCAGGAGTACCGGGTATGTACTTTGCTATTTTGGCAGTTATAGAGGTTGGCGTCAGGATCAGCAGGAGGATCGCCGCTGCTGTCTCTATCATTGTTGTCTGTAAAGCGGTGCCTGTTTCGCCGTACATACCTATTAGCAGAGTCGCCACAATCAGACCTACAGAAACCCCCGCCTTTCTTCCCTCCTTCAAAAGGCCGCCCAGCACTCCTGAAAATGCAAGAAGACTCATATGGGAAAAACTTGAGACATTGGCCAGGCTGAAGATCAGCCCGGTCACAACACCAACCGTGGAGCCGACTGCGGCGCCGGCCATCAAGGAAAATAGCAATACGAGATACCTAGACATAACATGCTCTATCGAAATCCCGTACACCATCCAACCTATCGTGCCCGTCATGATGGAGGCGAGAAGAATAATCAAAGAGACAATTTCCTCCGTTTTAAGAGGCTGTTTTCGTTTATTTACCGTCACCAGCGGCACACTTTGCATGAAGATAAGAGACAGGATAAAAGCGAGAACGCCTTCCACCCCCGACATAAGGCCATCGTAAATCGTTACGCTGCCAGTCACTATGAATCTTTCTCCAAGCTTTCCGGCAAGAAGAATAATGCCCGTGTAATAGGGGAGCGCTTTAACAGGGTTTGCAACCCACTGCTTCGTCACTCTGAAGACCGCCAGGAAGAGGAACGAAATGGCAAACGTTGATGCTGCATGCCCCATCGAAACAGTAGCCGCGCCACAGACAAGCCCCAACAATGCCAGCGGCGCCCGATCCCTCTTAATAAAAAATACAGCTGCGAAAAAGGGAAGCCCAAAAGGCGTAAGCTTGGACAATATCAGTGCCCGGCCAAGCAAAAAACCGACGAGTATCAGGAAATAACCTTTCTTTAAAAAAACTGCCCCCGCCCGGTCCTGAATCTTTTTTAACGCTGAAGTATTCCAATTTAAACCGCTCCCCCCGCCCGGCATCGGCTCTACGACACTTTGCTCAGCTCTTTCCAAATAAACACACTCCCCCGTCGTTTAATGATAGTGCTCATTATAATCGGACAAGCATCCAAAGATTGTCAAAATCAATCGGCAGGTAAATTGATTTGTTCGACGCATTTCACCTCTGCCGCCATAGAAGTGCAAAAGGCGCAAAAATAACCAGTTAGAAAAAACACGAAATGTATTGACACCTTATTTCAAACTCTGTATCATAGATTTTGTGTTTCAAATGGCGGTGTAGCTCAGCTGGCTAGAGCGTACGGTTCATACCCGTAAGGTCGGGGGTTCGATCCCCTCCGCCGCTATAATGAAGGCAAAGAAAGAGGCTTCCCATTCGGGGAAGCCTCTTTCCTTTTTTTCTCGTCACTCTTAAAGGACATGAAATGCCCTATAAAAGAACAAAACAGGCAGCGCCTTTTGGCCTGCCTGGTATAGTTAAATGAATGTTTAATTGCTAAGCAGCAGCAAGTTTAGCCTCTTCTGGCACCACGGCCGCCACGCTTGGATTCCGTGTTGCGTTTCAGGGAGGATAAACGATCTTCGCTATCTTTTAAGAATTTAGCCATTTTTGTTTCAAAATTTTCCGGTCTGGCATTCCGGTCATTGGCTCTCCCTTGTCGGGGACGAGGTGTGTAGGACCTTTGCGGTTCAGGGCGGTCCTTGGCTTTTTTGATGGACAGGCCAATTTTTCCGTCTTTTTCAACGTTGATGACCTTGACCTCTACCATATCGCCCACTTTCAAGTGGTCATTGATATCCTTAACATAATTATCAGCAACCTCACTGATATGGACAAGGCCTGTCGAACCTTCCGGCAGCTCCACAAATGCGCCGAAATTAGTAATCCCTGTTACCTTTCCTTGTAACTTGCTGCCTACTTCGATTGACATAAAAAGAAATTTCCTCCTTAAGAATATAAAAAAAATCAGTCTTACTGTATATTATACCTAAATTTCAAAATGAGTGCAATAAGACTGCCCCTTGTTTCACTTTTCCTTCTTTTTCCCTTCCGGAAGAGTGAAAATGATTTCTCCTTTATCTGAAAGGAAGTATTCTTTCCGGGCCAGTTTCGCAATATATTCATCGTCATTCAATTTGATGATTTCTTCATTCAAAATATCCCGTTCCCTGTTCAATTCGGAAAGCTTTTTCTCGAGCATTATCTTCTCTGCTTTTTTCTCGTCCAATGCTTCGGCGCGTGAATAAATGGAAGAAATCATGAAAAATGCAAAAAGGACCGCCAGAAGTGAAAAAGTGGCGAGGCGCCTTGCCAACGCTTTGCGTTTCTTGGAAGCCAATTCTTCCGTATAATATTTCGACTCCGCATATTCATTGCGGATCCGTGCTACATTCCGTTTCTTTGGTGCTTCCACAGGCTGCTCCCCCTCACTCTTTTGTTCTATTCTTAATCCGTTTCCACATATCCATTGTTTTTCCAAGAAGTCCTGTCCCACTATTATATAACTTCTCCGCCGATTTTTTAAACCCTTTCGGCAAAACTTTCCAAAGAAGTGAAAATATTTTTTTCAAAGGAAGGAAAAGAATGATCCTAATAAAGAACAGAGCTGTTTTTCCTATAAACGCGAGCAGCAAAAGAAGGCCTCTTCCGATTAAAAGGACAAGCCCTACTAGGAGCTGGAACAAACCTGTAACCGGCTTGAAAATAAGAAGCTGGACCGTTTTTGCAAAAAGACGGCCCAACCACATCCCTGCCTGGATCAATCTTTCAAGCAGCCATAGATATAAACTCTTAATTAAAGCCTGATAGGCGGCAAACCCACAGAGCAGGGCGATAAAGATATAGAATCGGATTTCTCCTTTATTGACTAGGTACAACACATAAAAAATGAGGAGCGCCTGGGCTGCCCAGAACAAAATATCGTTGATAAAGGCAATCCAGCTTTTCCGTTTCGGCCGATTTAAAAAACGCTGGTACGTATCGAGCATCGCTCCAAAAAGTATTCCTGAAGCGATCATGGCCGCCATCGTGATAAACTGTGTGGTAAGTGTCATCGGAATAACTTGCTAAAGAACCCTTTAGCTTTTTCCCCATGCTGTTCATCGAGGTACACAAGTTCGTAAACTTTTCCTTTAATGGATACTACCCCTTTATCGACATCCAGGTTTTTCATTTGCAGATTCTGTCCTTTTATCGATAAAAAACCCATCACAGTCTCCAGAAGGAACTCTTCATTGTCGAAACTTTCAACTTGTTTGACTCCTGTTATATCAAGAAGCCTCCGCCCTCTCATGATGATATCATGGTCAGGCACTGTCCCTTTGTTTCCGGTCGTATCGTAATATTGGTTCATTGTTCATCCCCCGAATCACTTTGTACATACTATATTTTGTACATACTATGTAATCGGAGGGGGAAATAGAACAAGCCCTTTTATACCATTACCCTTCGGATTGGACCCTTTCTTCCTTTAAAATTGTATACATTTCCGCTGCTTCGTCCTTACGTGTTGTTTCCTGGATCCGCTCTATTTTTGCTGTTACAATCCGTTGGCCGAAACGGATGGTTAGTTCGTCTCCTTCTTTTACGGTTGTGCTTGCTTTTGCTTCCTTGCCGTTTACGAGGATTCTTCCCTGGTCGGATACTTCTTTGGCGAGTGTTCTTCTTTTTATGATTCGTGATACCTTCAAGAATTTATCGAGCCTCATCTTTTTTCCCCCTTTTAGTCTCTTTACTATTTAGGTTGAACTAAAAATTGATATTCCGACAGGTTCGGGGTGGTTGATTTCCGCTCCGGGCATTTCGCTTTCCACGGGGCGTCAGTGGAGCCTACTCGGAGTAAAGCTCCTGCGGGGTCTCCACTTGCCGCTCTATCCCGTAGGACATCAGGCTTCCTCGAATGGGCTTTGCACGAAGGAAACGCGATAGCGTTTTCGAGGAGTCTACATGCCTGAGCTCCAATCAACCCGCTATTCAACTTAAATATAATGTAATTATTAAGTTCAACCTAAATAGAATCATGCATTATAACTTTTTGCTCCAGTTACTTTGCTCCAATCAACGGAATCTCCAATAAGATTTAAACGTTCATGTCAGAGTCCGTTTTGTTTGGCTTCGTCCCAGTATTGGTCGAGTTCTTCGAGGGTATAGTCCTCGAAGGGGCGGCCGCTGGCTTTCACTTTTTCTTCAATATACCGGAAGCGCCTGGTGAATTTTTCATTTGTTTCTATTAAGGATTCTTCCGGGTGAATATCAAGGAACCGGGCAACATTTACGAAAGCGAAGAGCAGGTCGCCAAACTCCTTTTTTGCCAGTGAAAGCTGTTCACCCTCCAGTTCGGCTTCAAACTCATGAAGCTCCTCTTTTACCTTCTCGAAGGCCGGGCCGATTTCCTGCCAGTCAAATCCTGCTTTTGCCGCCTTTTTTTGCAATTCAAAGGCCTTCAGCAAGGCCGGAAGGGATTTGGGAATGCCGTCAAGAAGGGATTCACTCTTTTCCGATCCTTTTTCGAGAGCCTTTATTTCCTGCCAGTTCGCAAGTACATCTTCAGCAGTTTCGGCTGTCCGGTTGCCGAAAACGTGTGGATGCCTTCGAATCATTTTGCTGGAGATTGATCGAACAACATCGTTAATGGCAAAATAACCTTCGTCTTCACCGATTTGCGCATGCAGCATGATTTGAAGTAGAACATCGCCCAATTCCTCGACGAGATGATCGATATCCCCGCTGTCAATTGCCTCAATGACTTCGTAGGTTTCCTCGATCAAGTACTTTTTAAGTGACTCATGAGTCTGTTCTTTATCCCATGGGCAGCCCTGCGGTCCCCGCAACGTAGCGATGATGTCCCTGAGCTTCGAAAACTCACCCAGAAGCAGCTCTTCCTTTTTTACAGGCGGCACATAAAGGGTAACGAGATTGTGCAATTCTGTTTTATGGTCAAGTTCATACAACGGAACTTTTTCTATTTTCTCAGCAGTACTCCCCGCAGCCGTAATAATATAAACTTCATATTCGTCAGGAAGCCGTTCCATCAATGTCAACTTTACGTCTGAGGCAATCATCCTGTCATAAACCTGGCTGATGAACATATGCTGTTCGAGCTGAAGCTGTTCGGGTCTCAACGCGGTCCCATCAAGAAGCTGAAAACCTTCGACAGGGTCGATTTTTAAAGCTTGGAACAGTGCGTCGAGAAAGCTTTGCCCGCCTCCGAACCGGATAGTGACATTCTCCAGCCTGGCTTCAGCTTCTAAAAGAAGCTGAACGGCCCTTTCCGCCACGAGCGGATGTCCCGGGACTGCATAAACAATCGGCCCACCAGCAGCTTCGGCGAGAAGAACTTCGCAAATTTCCTCATACACCGTTTCAAATGAATCATGCTTTTGATATATGGAATCAAAAGAAGTATACGTAAATCCTTCTTCTTCAAGTTCAGCAACTACCGGATGCTCCTTCGTTCGGAGAAAGACCCTTCCGCCACTCATTAACTTTCTGTAAACACCAAGCGGCAATTGGTCCAAGCCACCCGCTCCCAGACCAAGAATTTCAATCGTTTTTGTCATCTTATCCGACTCCTATCGTGTGGCAGCAATAAGCCCAATTTGCTTCCTAAAGGAAATAGCGCCAGCTCATCCTCCCGGAAAACACCGCCTCTTATAATGATAAAAATGTAAAGGAACGCCCCAAGAAAACAGGAAACCAAGGCTTGGACAGAAGCAGCCAGACGTTCACTTTCCAGTACATATAAAAATTCTGTTCCAGCGATGAAAGCTTTTAAAAAAACGATCATCGCAACGGCGGCTATAAGCAGTTTTTTCAAAAACAATCTTTCAAATACAGGGCCGCCGATATTTTTTTTCAAAATTAAGACGACCGCAGCAGAAACGAGCAGCAGGGTCATCGCCGTGGCCCACGCTGCCCCGATTGTTCCAAACCTGGGAACTAAAACGAGGTTTAATGCATATTTCAGCGGAAAGGCTGACAGTACGGCCGCGGCAGGAGGGAAAAGAACCCCCCTTCCCTGGAGAATGGAAGAGGCTGTCATGGCGATGGAACTGAATAGGATTGCCACACTTAGTACTGCCAGCACATCTGTACCGTTACTATTCTCGAATAACATGATATTTGTCGGCCGGGCGATGCCCCAAAGCCCTGCGGCCGCCCCGACCCCGATTACCGCCGTTACCCGCATGGCGAGGCGGATTTTATGTACAAGGAACTGTTTATTTTTATTCAGCCTGATGCTTGCGATGAGCGGAACGAGAGACAGGGAAATTGTCGAGGCCGCCGTAAGGCCAAGCTGGATCATCGGCTGCCCCCGGTCAAATACTCCTTTTAGCTCCTTAGCCTTAAGAGGTGCTATGCCTTTTTCGACCAGAAGTGAATAGAGGTTAAGCGCATCGCCCAATTGAATGAATACCATCAGCAGGCTGCTGATGCAGATGGCCAGACCCTGCGGTCCGAGTATGCCCGCTATCCGCCTTATTTCCTTAAAAGCAGGCATAAAAAAATCACGTGGATTCCAATCTCCGCTCCTACGCTTCCGATTGCGCAGAAAGAGCAACAAGATTATAAGTGACACGATTCCGCCTGTGACCGAACCGAACATAGCCCCGGCACCGACGTAATAGAGGGAAAGGCCTTGCTTAGTAAAAAGGATGGCGATAGCCAGGATGGTAATGACTCTGATGGACTGTTCACCAATTTGTGATGATGCGGTCGGGACCATGTCACCCTTCCCCTGGAAATATCCCCTCATGACTGATATAGCGGGGAAAAGCAAGAAAACAACCGAAACGGTCCTCAATAAAATGGCTAGTCCTGGATCGCCCATCCAGCGGGCTATAAATTCAGATCCGGCATACAGGATGGCGAAACAGATTATTCCGAACAATTGCAACAGCAAATAGGATGCCGCGAGCAGCTGGCGTCCGCGCTTTTTTTCTTCGGCATATAATTTTGAGAGGACGACAGGAAAACCTGTTGTCGCAAGCGCCATGGCGACCCCGTAAAAGGGGTAAACCTGCTGATATATATAAAAACCGATGTCCCCGGCAATATTTTGGAAGGGAATCCGGTACCCGGCGCTTAATAGTTTGGTGAATAATGCGGCAGCTGTAAGAATAAAAGCTCCCTTAAAAAGGTTTTGCCCCTGTTTTACCGGCTCCATTGCAGTCTCCTTCAAAAGCGAATTCGAAAGCTATTATAACATAAAACAGAAAAAGGCCGGTCCCGATTGGGGCCAGCCTTCTTTTGGCCGTGTTGAGGCCTATTGTTCCATTTGCCTTGCCAAGAAGCCTGCTGCCGTTTCAACTGCTTTTTGCTCGACTTCCCCAAGGGTGCCTTCTTTAGAAAAAATGATAACTGCTCCGATTGGATCTCCATTTGCGATAATCGGTCCGATTGTATAAGAAGAAATCGTTTCTTCATTGCCATCGACAAGTGCGATTTGCCCCTGCTGTGTCACAAGGACCGACGAACGGTCTTCCATCACTTTCTCAACTTGCTCACCAATATTCTTGTTTAAGAAATCCTTTTTCGAACCGCCCGCTACAGCGATATAAGTATCCCTGTCACAGATCAGGACTGGATTGCCAAGGCTGTCATAAAGAGCTTCCGCGTATTCTTTTGCAAAATCGCTCAGCTCGCTGATTGGTGAATATTTCTTAAGGATTACTTCTCCATCACGGTCGACAAATATTTCGAGCGGATCTCCTTCCCTAATCCGGAGGGTTCTGCGGATTTCCTTCGGAATGACAACACGACCTAAATCATCGATTCGACGAACTATACCAGTTGCTTTCATTCAATGTTGCCTCACTTTCATCTGATGATTGAAATTGATGAAACCCTGCCTATTGCTGATAGTCTCACCAAGTTTGAACTTAGTATCCTTCATATGGAAAGTTCTATTCATAGGGGAAATTATTTTGTAACCGCAATTAAAACTTCCAGAACAGGATAAACATACCAATTAGGAACGGCAAGCTACATTGAATGAATTACCCAACTTTTTCCTCGCTAAAACAATACTTCCTATCTTTATTTAAAAATAAGGCCTTTTAAGGCCTTATTTCCTACTGAATATTCTTTTTTCGCTCCACTTCAAGGCCTTTCGCAATTTCATAAATAGCATTGAGCCAAATTGCCGTTTGGCCCTCTTTTGCCTCAAGCGTTATTTTAAATTTCTTTCCTTCCATCCCGAAACCGGCCATCCTTCCAAATGGATACGTGACATTCACGATGGCATCCCCTTTGATTTCCGTGACAGCCTTCTCATTTAATAGAATGGTGATTTTTCCCTTCACCTGCTTAATCGATTCGATTCCCGCATTCAGCGCGTGCACTTTTATTTCGGCCACGCTGAATAAATAGGCGACCTCGTCAGGGTATTCCCCGAAACGGTCCTTCATCTCAGATTCAAGCTCTTTGCTATCCTCCAAATCCTGAATGCCCCGGAACCTCTTGTACATCTCGATCTTCTGATGGCCGTCGCGAATATAAGAATCGGGAATATACGCATCCAGATCAAGGTCGATTTCCACTGTCGGCCTTTCTTCTTCCCTGGACTTTCCTCTCCGTTCTTCGATCGCTTCCTTAAGCATCTGCGAATAAAGGTCAAATCCGACCGAATCGATAAAGCCATGCTGCTGGGCACCGAGCAGGTTGCCCGCTCCCCTGATCGATAAATCCCTCATTGCGATTTTGAATCCAGAGCCTAACTCGGTAAATTCCTTAATCGCGTGGAGTCGTTTTTCGGCAACCTCTGTCAGCACTTTATCTTTCCGGTACGTGAAGTAGGCATACGCAATCCGGCTTGAACGGCCGACACGCCCGCGGAGCTGATAAAGCTGGGACAGTCCCATCCTGTCAGCATCATGGACGATGAGAGTATTGACGTTCGGGATATCAACGCCTGTTTCAATAATGGTAGTCGTGACAAGCACATCAAATTCCCCTGCAAGGAAACCAATCATAACAGATTCAAGTTCGTTTTCGGACATTTGGCCATGGGCAAAAGTGACCCTCGCATCCGGTACAAGCATGGAAATTTCCTCGGCTTTTCTTTCTATATCCTCGACCCTGTTATACAGGAAATAAACCTGCCCATTGCGCGCAAGTTCCCGTTCAATCGCTTCCTTCACCAGAACCCCGTTATATTCCATCACATATGTCTGAATCGGGAACCGGTTTTCCGGAGGAGTCTCAATAACAGATAAATCCCTTACTCCGAGCATGGACATATGAAGCGTCCTTGGAATCGGAGTCGCTGTTAATGTCAGCACATCGACATTTGTTTTCAGCTGTTTGATTTTTTCTTTATGGGTGACACCAAACCGCTGCTCCTCATCAATGATGAGCAAACCAATGTCCCGGTACGTGACATCTTTTGATAAAAGTCTGTGTGTTCCGATGACAATATCAACTGTTCCTGCTTTCAGTCCCTTTATCGTTTCCGTCTGCTGTTTTCTCGAGCGGAAACGGCTCAGCAGCCCTATATTGATTGGATAGTCCTGAAACCTTTCACGGATGGTTTCATAATGCTGCTGCGCGAGAATGGTTGTCGGCACAAGGAAGGCGACCTGCCTTCCATCGGCAATCGCTTTAAAAGCGGCACGAATGGCGACCTCGGTCTTTCCATAGCCGACATCGCCGCAAAGCAGCCGGTCCATCGGCCGGGATTTTTCCATATCACGCTTAATTTCATGGATGGACCTCAGCTGGTCTTCCGTTTCCTGATAAGGGAAGGAAGCTTCAAACTCCCTTTGCATCTCCCCGTCTGGGCTGAATGCATAGCCCAAGGCCGCTTCCCGTTCGGCATACAGCTTGATCAAGTCATCGGCAATATCCTGGACAGAGGATTGGACCTTTTTCTTCACGCGCTTCCAGTCACTGCCGCCCAGCTTGTAAACTTTCGGCTCCTTTCCTTCGGAACCGACATACTTCTGAACTAGGTCAATCTGCTCAACAGGAACATACAGCTTGTCTGTCCCCTGGTAGCGGATATGAAGATAATCTTTATGAAGGCCGTTAATGACGAGCGTCTCTATACCGAGATATTTACCAATCCCGTGGTTGACATGGACCACATAATCGCCAATCTTCAACTCGGAATAATTCTTGATGCGTTCCGCGTTGGACAGTTTCTGGCGCTGCCTTGATTTTTTCACCCTTTTATTAAAAAGCTCTTCTTCTGTAATGACGGCAATCTTTTGCATTGGCAGTTCAAAGCCGCTTTGGAGGCCGCCCTGGATGATTTGGACAGAACCCGGAACAAGGGTGGACGTTTCTTTGGCCAGCCCCGCTTCAATTTGGTAATCTTCCAAAACGCGCTGCAGCTTGTCTACCCTTTCATGATTCGCCCCTAAAAACAGAACCGTATATCCGCCCTTTTTCCACCTTTCCATCTCCACCTTCAAAAGATGCATCTGGCCATGGAAATTCTGCATTTGCCTAGAAGAGAAATTGATGATATTTTGCGGGTTTGTATTCGCCACATGCCGAAGGAAAAGCGACAAGTACAAGACGGGCACCTGTTTTTTTTGGAAGAGCTCGTTTACTTGATGAGAAAGCGAAAGGCCGTGGATAATTCTCCCTTCACCAAGGAGTGACGTGTACCACTCAGCCTCCTCTTTATCGAGCGACTCGCTCATCTCCACCACCCTGCTGATTTCATCAACCATGAGCATGCCGTTCCCCGGCAAATAATCTAGCAAACTAGCTGGTTTTTCGTATGCAATCGAGCTGTATTTGAAAATCTGGTCCGGCCGCTGGCGATTGTTAATTTGCTCCAACTCATAAGAAATATTTTGGGACAAAAGCAATTTCGCCTTCTCATCCTGGATTTTCTTCAGACTGGCAGCAAGGCCTGCCTTCAATTCCGCTGCAAGGCGGGCGAAATCCTCTTCACCAAGCGGCATTTCTGTAGCCGGGCCAATAATCGCTTTAGGAATTTTTTCTTTTGAGCGCTGATCCTCTATGGAGAAGCTTCTGATTGACTCAACTTCTGTGTCAAACAATTCTATCCTTAATGGATTTGCCTCGGTAAGCGGAAAAATGTCCAGTATCCCGCCCCGTACGCTGAACTCACCCGGTGTCGATACCATTTCAGAGCGGACATAACCCATTTTCACCAAGGTTTCCAGCGTCTCTTCTATGTCAAGGTCCTGGTCCTTTTCAATTGAAAGCTGATACTGTTCCCACCGCTCTTTAGGCGGCAGAATTTTACGCAAGCCCGCCACCGGTGCTATCAATATACCTTTTCCGTTCGTGCTCCACTCATTGAGCACTTCAATCCGCTGCCCCCTGAGCTCGGGGCTTGCAATACTCATTTCGGCTGCAATCAATTCATTGGCTGGAAACAAGTAGACTTCCTTCTCATTGACAAGGCTGGCCAGGTCCTCATAAAGCTTCTGCGCCTGAAGCAGGTTATGAGTAATGAGGAGGATAGGCCTGCCCGTCTGTTGATAGATCGATGCCGCCAAAACTGTTCTAGATGAACCGGATAAACCGGCAATCAGCTGTTCCTTTAAGCCGCCCTCCACTCCGCTTATAACGGATTGGATGTCCTCGTGCTTAAGAAACAATGTCGTCAGGCCTTTCATTCCATTTCCTCCTTCCCCGCGCTTCTACAGGCTGTCTTTAATCTTTCTCTTAAACTCATCCACGTTGCTCCCATCATTTAGAAACAGAAAAACGCTTTGGACCTCTCCAAAGCCTGATTAATGAATCAAATAATCGTATTGGTGAAGATTAGGGTTCTTATCAAACGATTCCTGGCAATCCTCACATATAGACCTTACTTGTATATCACCATTTTGCTCATATGAAACCATGGCCGCACGGTCCTCGCCGCTTAGAATATTCAGGCCCAGCATGACCGAATCCGCCTTTGGCATTTCAATCGAGCCAATCACAGTGCCGCAATGGCGGCAAACGTAATGAATAGCCACTCTATTCCCTCCCGAGGAAGTCAATACCTACAGTATGGGCTCACACGGGCTGATTTATTCATCGTATAGCTTTGGGCCTGCTTTTATGACTTCATATCATTGCTGGTTAAATTCATTCATAACCTGCAAAAATGGCTTTTCAAACCAGGCCTCACAGGCAGCGGCACTTTTTTCTACCGCTTCCGCCATTAACGGTTCTTCTTCTTTCCGGAAACGGCCCAGAACATAGTCCGTTACAGCCATCCCAGCGGGCGGGCGGCTGATACCAATCCTGACCCGATTGAACTCCTGTGTTCCAAGATGGGCAATCGTGGATTTAATCCCATTGTGCCCCCCGGGGCTTCCCTTTTGGCGAAGCCGGATTTTCCCCACCGGCAAATCAAGATCATCATAAATGACGACAATGTCCTCTGGCTCCAGTTTATAAAAATCCATGGCCGCGCGAATTGATTCGCCAGACAAATTCATATATGTAAGGGGCATGAGCAAAGCAAGTTTTTCACCTTTATAAAACCCGGATCCGAACAGCCCTTTATGTTTAGCCTGGTCAAGCGGAATGCCAAGCTTGTCTGCCAGCCGTTCTATGACGGCAAAACCGATGTTATGCCTCGTATCGGCATACTGCCTGCCGGGATTCCCTAAGCCGACAATCAACTTCACTCCTATTCCCCCGTTCAATAAATGATAAAAGACGTAACCTTATTGCTAAGGCTACGTCTGGTTTACTATTCTTCGGAAGGCTGTGTTTCCCTGCCCTCTTCATTCTCAGGAACTCCACCGTCCTGCTGTTCGCCCGTATCGATTTCTTCTTCGACTTTCGGAGGCAGGATGGAAGCGATAACTTCATCCGCTTCATGGTTAATCTCGTATTTGCCTTCTGTGTTCAAGTCTGCAATCGTCAGGACATCCCCGACCTGCATGGAAGTAATGTCAACTTCAATCATCGGGGGAATATTCGCTGGCGTGCTTGTGATGGAGACCGCGAAAAGCGGCTGCTGCAGAACGCCTCCATCCCTTACACCTGCAGAATCCCCGACAAGTGTTACGTTTACATCGGCATTGATTTTGGTCGACTTGTCCACCGCAAGGAAATCCGCATGGACGATATCATTGTTGATGGCATCTTTTTGATAGTCAGTCAACACTACATCCTGTTTATTTCCGTCGACATCAAGGGAAAAAACACCGTTCCTTCCGACTTGCTTGATCGTTTTGGCAAAATCGGCCGCGCTGACATAGACAGACGTGCTTTCCACATCGGATCCATACATGACAGCCGGGATATTGCCCTCCCTCCGTAACTTTCTAACAGAAATCTTTTTCTCTCCGCTGCGGTCCTTTGCCTGCAAAACTGTACTCATGAATTTATCCCCTTCCTTTTCTTCTTTGGTTCCTCTATAAAAAAGTGCCCTAAAAGAGGTAGGTCTAAACGCATTAGATTAATCTAAGAGGCGAAAACCTGCTAAATCGTGAGGAAAAAGGCCCTGCCCGTCCGGAGGACCCTCACAAACAGATTTTTAATCAAACAATGTGCTTACAGATTGTTCCTCATGTACTCTTATGATGGCTTCGCCAATAAGAGGGGCGACTGAAAGCGTAGTAATCTTATCTATTTTCTTTTCGTCTTTCAACTCAATCGTGTTTGTCACAACCAACTCTTTAATATTCGAGTTCTGGATACGTTCGATTGCCGGCCCTGAGAGAACCGGATGGGTGCAGCATGCATACACCGCCGAGGCGCCGTTTTCGGCAAGCGCATTCGCAGCCAGTGTGATCGTACCTGCTGTATCGATAATATCATCAATTAAAATAGCTACCTTGCCTTCAATATGGCCGACAATGTTCATTACTTCCGCAACATTCGGCCTAGGCCTGCGCTTGTCAATGATCGCAATTGGCGCTTTCAGGCGTTCAGCCATCCTGCGCGCGCGTGTTACTCCGCCATGGTCAGGGGAAACAATGACGATGTCGCCATTTAGATCCCTGTTCCTGAAATGTTCCGAAAGAATTGGCACACCCATGAGGTGGTCAATAGGAATATCGAAGAAGCCCTGGATTTGAGGCGCGTGCAAATCAAGCGTAATGACACGGGTCGCACCGGCAGTCTCGAGCAGGTTCGCGACCAGCTTTGCCGTAATCGGCTCGCGGGCGCGAGCTTTCCTGTCCTGGCGGGCATAGCCGTAATAAGGCATGACAATATTGATTGTTTTTGCGGAAGCCCGTTTCAAAGCATCAATCATGATCAGCAATTCCATGATATTTTCATTGACCGGAGCGCTGGTCGACTGAATGATATATACATCACAGCCCCGGATGCTCTCTTCGATATTGATTTGGATTTCTCCGTCGCTGAAACGGGTGACGGAACATTTGCCAAGTTCGACACCAATGACCTTGGCGATTTCATCTGCAAGCTGATAGTTCGAGTTCAGGCTGAACAACTTTAACTTCGGATCTAGATATTGATTTGACATGATGGCCTCCAATTATTTCTTTCTATTCAGTTTTTGAACGTAATTCTCTTTGTTTACCTGCCGGGCCCGTGCCAGTGACAAAGCCTCCGGAGGGACGTTTTCGGTAATGGTAGATCCTGCGGCAACATAGGCGCCTTTGCCAATTGTGACAGGGGCGACAAGATTTGAATTGCAGCCGATGAATACCCCATCCTCAATTTTAGTCAAAAACTTGTTTTTGCCATCATAGTTGACCGTTATCGAACCGCACCCAACGTTCACATCGCTGCCAACTTCCGCATCGCCAATATAGCTTAGATGGGAAGCTTTGCTCGAGTTGCCCATAACAGCTTTTTTGATTTCAACAAAGTTGCCGATTTTCACATCATCGCCAAGAGCCGAATCCGGACGGATATGTGCGAACGGCCCAATGTTGACATGGGAACCAATTGAACTTTTAAAAGCGGCCGATTGCCTTATAACTGTATGGTTGCCCACTTCACAAGAATCAATTTCCGTATTTGGCCCTATCTTGCACTCTTGGCCTATAACAGTCCTGCCGCTGATGATTGTTCCGGGATAGAGAACGGTATCCTGCCCAATCACAACATCCGGGCCGATATAAGTGGTTGCGGGATCAATCAATGTGACTCCGTTTCTCATATGAGATTCATTGATCCGCTTCCTCATGATCCGCTCTGCTTCCGAAAGTGCGACGCGGTCATTTACCCCAAGTGTTTCCTCGGGAGTTTCAGTGAGATAAGCCGAAACCGTTTCACCCTGGTTCTTCAGAATCTCAATGACATCCGGAAGATAATACTCGCCCTGAGAGTTTTCGTTGGAGACATTATTAAGAGCGGAGAATAGAGCCTTGTTATCAAAACAGTAGGTGCCGGTGTTAATTTCTGTAATTGCCCGTTCTGCTTCACTGGCATCCTTATGCTCTACGATTTTTTCAACATGCCCGGCCGCGTTCCGGACGACGCGTCCATAACCGGCAGGGTTTTCCATTCGGGCGGTGAGGATTGTTGCTTTTGCAGATTGTTCGGAATGGTGCCGGAAAAGCGCCTCCATGGTCTCTGCCCTAATCAGCGGAGTGTCACCGCACACCACTAAGGTTACGCCTTCCAATCCGGAAAGTTCATCCGCTGCCTGCATGACGGCATGAGCGGTTCCAAGCTGCTGTTCCTGAAGGGCATATTTACTTCTGGCTCCCAGCTGTGCCTGTACCTTTTCCGCTCCATGGCCGACGATTGTGACGATGTCAGTGATGGATAGTTTTGAAATCTCATCAACAACATGCTCTACCATCGGCTTGCCGCAAACGGGATGCAAGACTTTATAGAGCTTAGATTTCATGCGTGTTCCCTGGCCTGCGGCCAGGATGACAGCAAAACGGTTTGACATAGCCATGCCTCCAAATCCTTTTATATCTTACAGAATGGCTACCCGCACTCAAGCCGATAGATGCCCAGACTGATTGTGATTAAACTTTACCCAATTAAAAATATTAACGTAAATGGGCCGCTTTTTCAAGGAAACGGAGCAATGGTTAAGAATTGTTCAGATTTTTCATTGTGTGGAGTGCGGGGAATGAAGGGGCTTTGGGAGAAATTTAAGCAAAACAAAAAAAGAGCCTGACTTTCGAAGTAGGCCCTTGATGCGATATTCCTAGGAAGCTCCAGCTTCTTCAAATTCCACTTCCAATTCACCAAGACGGTGATACTCAGCCAGAACTGCTTCCTGAATTTTTCCGCGGGTACCGGAATTGATCGGATGGGCAATGTCACGGAATTCCCCATCAGGAGTCCGTTTGCTTGGCATTGCTACAAACAGGCCATTGTTGCCATCGATCACCCGGATATCGTGGACGACAAATTCATTGTCGAGCGTTATCGATGCAATCGCTCTCATTCGTCCTTCTGTATTTACTCGGCGCAATCTTACGTCTGTCACTTCCATTTGTTCACACCCTTTTCTTGTGAAAAATAAATTCTAAGTACTATATTCGTCACAAGTTTTGTATTTCCTTCTTTATTTTGAGACTTTTTTGAAAAATTAGGGCAAATTAGTGAACTTTTGATAAATATGGTATAAATTAGGTAATTTATATATATAGGTTGAAATAAAATTGATATTCCGACAGATACGGGGTGGTTGATTTCCGCTCTGGGCATTTCGCTTTCCGCGGGGCATCAAAGCGGCTGCCTGAAATAGCTTCCCGTGGATTTGCGACGAGCTGAACAAAGCTTCCCCGAATATTCTTTGGCGCAGGAGCAGTTAGGAGCCTCCTCGGAGCAAAGCTCCTGTGGGGTCTCCCCTTGCTGCTCAATCCCGCAGGACAAACAGCTTCTTCGAATGGACTATGCACGAAGGAAATGTGATAGCACAAGGAAAGCTTCCAAGAATAATCCTCGCACGAAATTATGCGTTAGCATAATTGAGGATTTTCGAGGAGTCTACATGCCTGAGCTCCAATCAACCAGCTTTTCTAATTAAATAGGGTAATTATTAAGTTCACCCTATATATCTTAAATGGATTTCCTTGTCAGTAAGGATTCTTCGTGCCCTTTTTCTCCCAGGGGATATCTTACTTCACAAGAGCGACGACTTCTATTTCGACAAGTACGTCTTTTGGAAGCCTTGAGACTTCGACAGTCGATCTTGCTGGTTTATGTACAGGGAAATATTCCGCATATACCTCATTCAGGGCGGCGAAGTCATCCATGTTTTTCACAAACACAACTGTTTTGACCACTGTTTCAAAAGATGCTCCGGCAGCTTTCAGGACTGCGTCAAGATTGGCAAACACCTGGCGCGCCTGTACCGTGATGTCTCCTTCCACAAGCGTGCCTTCAGGCGTCAACGGTATCTGGCCTGAGCTGTAGAACATGTTATTCACTACGATGCCCTGTGAATACGGACCGATGGCCGCTGGCGCTTTATCTGTATGAATGCTTTTCACTTAAGGTTCCCCCGTTCATTTTTTGCTGAAATAATTGCCTTCCATCACTTTAATCTGCTTTTCCCTGACATCCACATCGGCTAGCTTAACGAGCGAGATATATTCATCAACAAGCCGTTCTTCAATTTCCTCCGATTCGACCAGGACCGCAATTCCGGCAACCGAGGCCTTGAATTCCTCCAGCAGGCTCACCATACCAGTCACGGTACCGCCGGCTTTCATAAAGTCATCGACAATCAGGACCCTGGAACCTTCAGCCAGGCTCCGTTTCGAAAGAACCATTGTCTGGATTCTTTTTGCCGACCCCGAAACATAATTAATACTTACCTGCGGGCCTTCCGTCACTTTGTTGTCCCGCCGAACGATAACAACAGGAACATTCAGCTGTGTCGCGACCGCATAGGCAAGCGGAATGCCCTTCGTCGCAATTGTCATAACGACATCAATTTTGGCCGAAGCGTACGCGGAGGCGATAATTTTGCCGGCTGTCTGGACGATGGATGGATCTCCAAGAATATCAGCCAAATACAAATATCCTCCGGGAAGAAGCCGGTCCGGCCGGGCAATCAGTCCGCAAAGCTCCTCGATAAAGGCCTTTGCCTGATCTTCACCGATCTTCACTAGGAACCTGACGCCGCCAGCGGCTCCCGGTACTGTCTGCAGGGTTCCCACACCCCTGTTTTCAAAAATCTCCTTAATAATCCCAAGATCCTCGCTAATTGATGATTTCGCGGAGGAATACCGATCCGCGAAAAATGTAAGCGGTATCAGTTCCCGGGGCCGTTCAAGCAAATAATTGGTCATATCAATTAAGCGTTCACTGCGCCGAAATTTCATGGAAACCTCCAAATGCCGAATATTTTTCTTTAATGTAACACAATTGTCCGGCTTTATTCAAGATGGCGCTCGCCAAGCATCCGAACGGCGAAAACCTGGTCGCAGAAGCCCCGTAGGCCATTATAGATCCTGTTAAGGCGCGAATCATGCCTGACCAGCCCAAAAACAGTCGGTCCGCTTCCGCTCATCAGGACGGCGTCCGCCCCAAACCTTTTCATCTGGTCCTTTATATGTGCTACTTCAGGATAATGCTTCAAGGTAACGTCTTCCAAAACATTGCCGACATTTCTGCAAACAGCCTGATAATCATTATTATGAATCGCCTCAATCATTCCCTGAGTGTCAGGACGGTTCATCCCTGGAAGCTCCAGCTTCCTGTAGACATCGGCTGTCGATACTCCGATGAAGGGCTTTGCCAATATGACCCAGCAAGTAGGAGGGGCCGGCAATTGCTCAATCTTTTCTCCCCTGCCAGTCGCAAGGGCAGTACCTCCGTATACACAGAAAGAGACATCTGAGCCGATTTCGGATCCCAGTTCGGCAAGATCATCAAGGGAAAGGCCCAGATTCCATAATTTATTCAGCCCTCTTAAAGCTGCTGCTGCATCACTGCTGCCGCCTGCAAGGCCTGCCGCGACGGGGATTGTTTTTTCAATCGAAATGGTTACGCCCTGTTTAACCTGGAATCGGTCCTTTAAAAGCTGTGCTGCCTGATAGGCAAGGTTGCGTTGGTCGTCCGGTACATAACGGTTTTGGGAAACAATTCTGATGTGCCCATCATCCGAGTGGGACAGTTCCAGGCGGTCGGCCAGGTCAATTGTTGTCATGATCATCTCTACTTCATGATAGCCATCCGGCCGTTTGCGCAGTACATCAAGCGACAGGTTTATCTTGGCTGGGGCTTTTACTAAAAGCTTCACTGAGGTCCACCTACTTTTGTATAAGAAAAGCGCGGGGCGCTTCCTAAGTTAATTAACGTTGCCAGTGCCCGGGAACGCATTTTTCGCCCGGTTGGCCAGTTTTGTCCTATTTTACCACAAATCGAATAGGATAAGACTCCTGTTTAATGAAGTATGCGCAAAAATTTAAAGGGCGGGGTAATGTCCCCGCCCTGCCGCACCGCATGTGTTATTTTAATGGAATGGCCTGCCGTTCATTACCGCGCTTCCTTTCGTCCAAAAACCAGACTTGCCCTGGCTCTTCAAGATGCTCTTCCCTTTTCGGGAAAAAGCCGTCTCTTGCCTGTCCGCCTGTCAGCCTGCTGATTTTTTTATAGGCGATTCTGCTCGCAATCAGAATATTTCCAAGCCTGCGCAGAGGAAGCTGCTTCATCCATCGCGTCCTTGCAGCAGCTGTTGCTCCGCAAGCTCAATAGCGCGCTTCACCATGTTTCCCGCATCCCGTGCCCTGATGCCGCCCCATCCTTCTTTCTCAACGACATCATAGAAACCAAGGTCCTTTGCAAGTTCCTCTTTAAAACGGTCCGACATGATCCCCCGTCTTCTTGCCAAGTTAAAACAACCCCTTCCTGCGGATGCGGCATTCTTAGTATGCAGGCTAGGGACATTTTTGATAATGCCTTATCCTGACAAAAAACGGGGCAGCTGAAAAAAAAGCGAAAAACTCTTTTGAAAACGCAAAAACAGCGGACCTCTTGTCCGCTGCCCTGCATAATTGTATCTAGCTCAATGCTGCCCGTCCTGCTGCTTCTTCATAAAAGGTGATTTCCACTGTTTCTGTGAGTACATCTGCATAGCTGTAAGAAACACGTTCAAATGCATTTTCTTCCTGATCCAGTTCAATAACAAATACAGATGGGTAAGTCTCTGCAAGCACTCCTGAACGCTCGATCGTCTTCCTGCGTCCTCCATTGGCCTTAAGCAGAAGTCTTTTACCCAAATTTGAATCTAGAGCCTTCTTAATATCGGCAAGTGTTTTTGGCATTCGGTCCACCTCACTGTGTAAAGTATAACACGCTGACATAATTTTGTCAAAGAAAAAACATAAATTATATCAGTCAAAGAAAAAGATTGTCAATCCTTTTCGTTCTACTTTTTCTTGTAAATTTCAACATTTCTTAGACTGCCCTGCCTAACGGCTTTCTATGTAATCCCATTTGTTGCAGAAAAAAAGAAGAATAAGCCCTGTCTTAAAGGCTTATTCCCCTTCTTCCGCATATTCAGGACGGTATGGCATTCCTGTCCGGAGCACTCCCTTAGTTTCAATGCCGCCAAGCCCTTTTTCGCCCGTTAAAGTATTTCTGAGCACATCCCAGACATGGATTCTTTCCATGAATGGGGTGAAACTGATTTTTGCGACAATGTAAACAGGGTCCAGCGCATGAATGTTGATTCTCGATGGCGAACTGGCAAAATTGGCCCCGGCCGTTATAAGTGACTCAAAATGGGACTGGCAAGCACCGGCGAATATGACGAGCTGGTCTAGATGCGGTACCTTTTTGCGTGCTTCCCTCACCGTCTGCACAAAATGCTTTGAATGCCGGTATGCATTGATATCGCTCTTTTTTCCTTTCGACTTTGAATAGGCATCATGCCCTGTTACAACCAGGATATCAGGACGGTAATAGTCAAGAAGCCCGCCGATTTTTTCCGGCATTTCCTTTTCATCACAATGAATGCCGTAAACTGGAATGCCGATTTTTTCATAAAGTGCCAGGCACTTTTTTAAATACGATGGATCCCCGTCAAGATGGAGAACTTTGCCGGGCATTTGAAAAAAATTGGCCTGTTTCGCATATCCCCCAGTCGCCTGGTATTCCTGGCGCTGTTTCAAAAGGGATACATCCTGGCGGAACAGCTCTAGTGATTGTTCTTCCTTTGATCGGTATTCATTTGTCAGCTTCTGCCTCTCAGACTGGCCCATGAGGACGAGATCTTCATAGGGGGCATCTGCTGCGAGGCGGATATATTCTCCGTAAAGATAGGCTATTTGCTGCCCATCCTTTTCGATAATGTCTATTACCCTGAAAAGAATATCGCAGTTATACGAGCGCCTGCCGACGATATCCATCTTTTTTATAGCCACAGAATTCACCCCATTAGGTTTCTTCCATAAGCTATGCGGATGGGAAGAAACAGGTGACAGGGGCCTGATTATTCAAAGAGTTAACGAAAAGATGGCAATAACGCATCACTTAGGCGCCCGAATTCTTCGAGTGAAAGGGTTTCTCCCCTTCTGGACGGTTCAACTCCCGCTTCATTCAAAGCAGCCAGTATGGCTTCCTTTTTTTCCTTTCCGCTTGCCAATTGGCTTGTAAGGTTGTTCAGGATCGTTTTCCGCCGCTGCGCAAAACTCGCCCTTGTGACTTCAAAGAAAAATTGTTCGTCTTTCACACGGACAGCGGGCTCTTTCCTGACAGTTAGGCGGATGACAGCTGAATCGACATTCGGCTGTGGAACAAAGACGGTTTTCGGAACAATCATGACAGTTTCCGCCTTGGTATAATATTGAATTGCAATCGACAAAGACCCGTAATCCTTCGAACCTGGTTTAGCCGAAATTCTGTCACCCACTTCTTTCTGGAGCATGACGACAATTGCCCTGACCGGAAAGCGCTCCTCAAGAATTTTCATGATGATCGGCGTCGTTACATAGTAAGGCAGATTCGCGGCAACTACGAGATCTGCATCCGGGCCGAATTCCTCCTCAATTACAGCTGGGACATCGGCCTTTAAAAAGTCATTGTGGACCACTTTTACGTTCGGATAGGGCGAGAGTGTATCCTCAAGAATAGGCAGCAGGCGCTGGTCAATTTCAAACGCAACTGTCTTCTTGCTCACTTTCGCCAACTGTTCAGTCAGTGCGCCAATCCCCGGTCCTATTTCGATCGTTCCTGTTTCATCGGTAATTTCTGCGGCTTCTACAATCTTCCTTAATATGTTCGTATCAATCAGGAAATTTTGCCCAAGGCTCTTTTTAAATGAAAATCCATATTTCTCAAGAATCTCTTTGGTCCTGATTGGGGTTGCTATATCTTTTGTCATTGGTGATCCTCCCGCTGGATGGCATTTAAAGCTTCAGCAAATTGCTGGGCGCTGATTTGGAACATCTTTAGGCGTTTATGAAGCTGCTTGCCGTTTGTATATCCGATTTTTAATATTTTCCCTAACCTGGCCCTCTTTTCGCTTGCGCCCGGACCGCCGATCAGGCCTGCATCCACAAGGTCATCCTGGGTGATTTCTTCCGGTGCTTCTTCATTCATCATTTGGGCTTCACTGAGCGCAGCGCGAATAGAGTCGGGGTGGGCATGCTCGACGCCAAGGCCGCGGCCAAGCTTTTCCCTTGCTTGTTCCTTCGGCAGGAAGGCATGCTTGCAGCCCGGCACTCTTCTGATGATTTCACTGCGGATTTTTTCTCCCGGAAAATCGGGATCGGTAAAAATGATGACACCGCGTTTTTCTTTAGCAAGGATGATTTTTTCAATTGTCTCCTCGTTGAGCGCGGAACCATTCGTTTCGATTGTATCTGCTTCAACCGCCCTTTTAATAGCGGTCGTATCGTCTTTTCCCTCAACAACAATAATTTCCTTAATCTTCATACTTCCTCCATTGAAAACATCTAAATAAAAATTAATCTTTTTGCAAAAGTTTTGAAACCTTTTTGTAATGTTTCCCGTCTAAATAATAAAGAACAATGATAAATATTAGTATAGGGGAAAATGCGGGCAAAACAAAATGCAGAGGATTACTCCCCTGCATTCCGTCACCTAATTCAGAACCTTGATTTTCACTCTCTTGTTTCCCCATCGATACGCAGTCGCCAGATCAGGGAAAAAGACATCTATTTTGTAACCTTTGATAGCAGACCCTTTATCAGCTGCTATTGCATATCCATAGCCTTCCACATATACCTTTGATCCAAGCGGAATAACCCTCGGGTCTACTGCGATGACCTTTACATTAGGATTTGCGCGCAAATTGATGCCAGTGGCTGTTGTGCCAGAACAACCATTGCATCCGGCCGTGTAGGCTGTGGAGGAAACATAGAATTCCTTCCCGCCTGCAGGGGCCGCGCCGCGCGATACCTGTGCCACGAGGACTTTCGTGCCAACTGCAACTACCTTATCCTGTTTTGCACGGACCGTTTTTTCACTGATAAGCTTCCGTGAAACCTCTTTGCCATTTTCACGGACGACTTCGAATTTCTTTGAAAGAAGTCCTTCTTTTCCTTCGGTTACAACCTTCTGTTTTCCTTTATCCAGTTTTGCATCCTTCTTGGATACAACAGCAAACTTAATTGGTTCTTCCACTACATCGGTGACTTTTTCTACCCGAATAATTTTTATCGCGGCATTTTCCTGAACCATATCATTGAGCGAAGGCTCAACCCGGTCCATTTTATTTAATGCAATGCCTTGCTGCTGTAAAAAGTCAGCGACCGTAGCCGAAGTGGACCACACTTTCTGTTCTTTCTTCATACCGTCAAAAATGCTGATCTGGAATGCTTTATTAATTTCCAATCTCATTTTGTCACTAATTTGGGCTTCTGGTTTTGCAGAAATAAAATCCTGTTCAATCAGGGTAATCTTCTGCTCGCTAAGGAGCTCATCAACCGTATCGGCTGTTGTCCATACCGTTTTTTTCTCGCCATCTTTGACAATATCAACCTGTTTAGCTTTCTCCCAGACGACCTCCAGGTTGTTTTTCACTTTGGTATGTACCGCGGGGAACAAATAGTCATTTGAGTTTACGCTTATTTGCAATTCCCTTAAAAGGTCTTCTACAGTTTCCGCCCGAGTCTCAATCTGCTTCTCCTTGCCATTCAAGGTAAGCGCGACTGTCTTTTTGGTCCCTTCATAAAAAAGGATCCCGAGGGTTACTGAGAAAACTAGGAAACTCGCAAAAAAGATGATTAATTGCTTTCTACTCAAAGACGTTGGAAACAGGCTTTTCATGTTAATAGACCCGATGAAAAACGCCTCCTTTTCTTGGAGTGATTATATAGAACCATATTGCCGGCTGTCAACTCTTGCACTTTTCCGGCGGTAGTTCTAATTATGCACATCCCTCCCTCAATTGCAAAGAATAACTTATCGACATGGTTATCCTATGAAGAAAAGGAGACGTGTAGAACTTTTTGTTTTTAGGAAAGAAATGGACAAGCTTTTGTCCTATTCGACAGGTTTCCGCATCAGGTTATGCCGAATAATTTTTTTGCATTTTCGGTTGTCACCTTAGCAACTTCATCAAAAGAAATCCCTTTAATATTGGCAATCTCCTCAGCGACAAGCTTGACATAGCCCGGTTCGTTCCGCTTTCCGCGATGCGGGTGGGGAGTAAGGTAAGGGCAGTCTGTTTCCACGAGAAGCCATTCGAGAGGAATCTCCGCAGCTACTTCTTTTGGTTTTTTTGCATTTTTGAAGGTAACCGGCCCCCCAAGGGAAATGAAAAAGTTCATATCGACACATTCTCTGGCTGTCTCCACACTTCCACTGAAGCAGTGCATTATTCCCCCAACTTCTGACGCATCTTCCTCTTTCAAAATCTCGACAATATCCGCAGTAGCTTCCCTATTATGGATAACAATGGGTAGTTTTACTTTTTTCGCCATCCTTATCTGCTTTCTGAATACCTCTTTTTGAATTTCTTTAGGTGATTTGTCCCAATGGTAATCAAGGCCCATTTCACCAAGAGCTACCACCTTAGGGTGGGCGGATAAATCCTCAATCCAGGCAAGATCTTCATCCGTCATATCAATCGCATCAACCGGATGCCAGCCAATACAGGCATAAATAAACTCATTTGCATCCGTCAATGCCATCGCCTTCTCAATCGTTGGACGGTCAAAGCCGACCACGACTATGTTCTCGACTCCGTTTTTCTTTGCCCGCTCCATGACTTCTTCTACATCATCATTGTATTGTTCCGCGTTCAAATGCGCATGTGTATCAATCAGCATACCGCCACATCCCTTCATCGTGTATGGAAAAGGGAATGCGCCGCAAATAAACCTGCTGCACGCATTCCCCCTCCTTTTTCGTTCCGCTCTTAATTAGCAGTAAGGCCTCCCTTAAGGGAAGGACCCTTTATTTAATTTTCGTTCCGTTCGGCAAAGTTTGATCAACTGATGCTAGCGAAAGCGTTCCCTCTGTTTTCCCCGCAAGAATCATCCCCTGGGAAAGTTCTCCGCGCAATTTCACAGGCTTCAGATTGGTCACGCAGATTACTTTCCGGCCAATCAGTTCCTCGGGTTTGTAATACTCGGCGATCCCTGAGACAACCTGGCGCTTTTCATAACCAAGGTCAAGCTGAAGCTTCAAAAGCTTATCAGCCTTCTTGACGGGCTCGGCATGGACGACTTCCGCGATCCGTAAATCTATTTTTATGAATTCATCGATTGAAATTTCATCAGTTTCTGGCTTTTCAACTTGCTTTTCTTCCTGTTTTGTTTCTTGAGCCGGCACAGCAGTCCCTTGCATTTCCCCTTTGATGAACTCTACCTCATCGGCTATTTCAAGGCGCGGGAACAGCGGATCACCCTTGGCTACTTTTGTCCCCTCTGGAATCATCCCAAATTCACGCAGGCGGTCCCAGCTCTTCAGCGATTCAGTTTCAATTCCGAGTTGGCTGAAAATCCTCTCCGGGGACCTTGTCAGGAATGGCTGAAGCAGTACCGCGATCCTGCGGAGGGATTCAGCGAGATGGGCCATGACAGAACCAAGTTCAGCTTTTCGCTCCTCATCTTTAGCCAGTACCCAAGGCTGGGTCTCATCAATGTACTTGTTGGAACGGCTGACAAGCTGCCAGACACTTGATAGCGCGACAGAAAACTCCATCTTTTCCATGGCGACCTCATATTTCTCAGCCGTTTCTCTATTCATCTTCAAGAGACTGTCATCAAATGCTGTCACAGAACCGCTGTAAACCGGAATTTCGCCGCCAAAGTATCTGTCAATCATCGCGACAGTACGGTTCAGCAAATTGCCAAGGTCGTTGGCCAAATCAAAGTTGATCCTCTCCACAAATCCTTCCGGAGTAAAGACGCCGTCCGCACCGAAAGGAACTTCCCTCAGCAAATAATACCTGAGCGCATCCAGGCCGTATCGATCGATCAGTGTGACCGGATTGACAACATTTCCTTTTGATTTTGACATCTTGCCGTCCTTCATCAAAAGCCAGCCATGGGCAAAAACCTTCTTCGGCAAAGGAAGTCCCAAGGCCATCAGCATGATCGGCCAGTAAATGGTATGGAAACGGACAATTTCCTTCCCCACAAGATGGACATCCGCCGGCCAATATTTACGGTATTTCGAATCATCATCACTTCCATAACCAAGGGCGGTTATGTAGTTTGACAAAGCGTCAATCCATACATAAATAACATGCTTTGGATTGCCCGGCACTTTGATTCCCCAATCAAATGTTGTCCTGGAAACCGCTAGGTCCTCAAGGCCTGGTTTGATAAAGTTATTGATCATTTCATTCTTCCGCGACTCAGGCTGGATGAAGTCAGGGTTTTCTTCATAATAAGCCAGGAGCCGGTCGGCATATTTGCTCATCCTGAAAAAATAGGACTCTTCCTTGACCTTTTCAACTGGACGGCCGCAATCAGGGCAGTTGCCTTCCACAAGCTGCCGGTCTGTATAAAAGGATTCACAAGGTGTGCAGTACCAGCCCTCGTATTCATCAAGGTAAATATCCCCTTGTTCGACAAGCTGGGCAAAAAGCTTGTCGACCGATTTTTTGTGCCTGTCCTCAGTAGTTCTGATAAAATCATCATAAGAAATATCTAGTTTTTGCCAAAGTTCTTTAATTCCTGCCACAATGCCATCAACATATTGCTGTGGAGTCAGCCCTTCTTCAGCCGCCTTTCGCTGAATTTTCTGGCCGTGTTCATCCGTTCCGGTCAAATACATGACATCGAAGCCACGAAGGCGTTTATACCGGGCCATTGCATCACCGGCCACAGTCGTATAAGCATGCCCTATATGCAAATTCCCGCTCGGGTAATATATAGGGGTAGTCAGATAAAACGTATCTTTATTTCCCATCCAGATCCCTCCTAAAGTAGGCGCTTATTCATAAAGGCTATAGTCGTCATTATTGCCTTTTCTTTTCAGCTTCTATCACCAAAATATACCGAAAAATCAATTATTCTGCAATATAATGCTCCCATCTGTTTGATTTGTTCCATCCCTATCCCTACAAAATCAAAACAATAATCGAATAATATAGTTGTTTGCTAAAACCGTTATGTTTGTTTTTGTCGAATTATAAAACTTTAACAGTAAAATTATTATTCTAGTAAAACAGTTGTAAACGTTGGCTTTTTATGCCATCATCTATTAGATAACTCCCAAACCATTGGTACTGATAGGTTTTCCAGAGTTGCCAAAACTTGTTTATACTTTTTTAATGAGAAATTAATTGACGGATATGGGAAACACTGGTATTATAAAGTTATTAAAAAATTTGTCGAATAATGACGAACATTGTTTTATTTTTCGAAAATGAGAGGAGAAATTTTTAATGAAATCTACAGGTATTGTCCGCAAAGTTGACGAATTGGGCCGGGTGGTTATTCCAATCGAATTAAGGCGCACACTTGGC
The DNA here is from genome assembly GCF_000821085.1 of Bacillus sp. B-jedd. Lineage (GTDB taxonomy): Bacteria > Bacillota > Bacilli > Bacillales > Cytobacillaceae > Bacillus_D. The sequence goes on along the minus strand of NZ_CCXR01000001.1, from coordinate 4,424,153 downwards.
ATCGCAGAAAAGGATGCTCTTGAAATCTATGTTGATGACGAGCGCATTATCCTGAAGAAGTACAAGCCAAACATGACTTGCCAGGTTACAGGAGAAGTATCTGATGACAACGTTTCTCTTGCAGAAGGCAAACTAATCCTAAGCCGCGAGGGCGCGGAACAGCTTGTGAAAGAAATTCAGGCTGCATTCAGCAAGTAAGGATAAGCGGAAGCATCCGCGGATACTTTATCATTTCAAAAGGCTTCTCCATTTTGGGGAAGCCTTTCTATTTTATTCGACATGGAATTCGCGATAAACATCCCTTTTACTTACGCCACGGTCCGATGCCACTCTTTTTATCGCCTCTTTAGAGGACAGGTTTTCATGGGAAAGATAATGGTTTACATGGTCATTAATCTCCATTCCTTCCCACCACATTTGATCTTCTGAAGGGCTATCTTCCCCGCCTTCAAGAATTAGACAAAATTCTCCCCGCACTTCTCCGCTCCCGCACCAGGCAATTGCCTCTGAAACAGTACCCCGGATAAATTCCTCATACTTTTTCGTCAATTCCCTGCAAAGGACAATTTTCCGATCCCCAAGAACATCCAGAACAAGGGTCAAAGTTTCTTTGAGCCGATGGGGAGATTCATATAAAATGATCGTATCCAACTGATTCTTCAACACTTCAAGCTCTTTTCTTTTCTCCTTCTTCTGCCGGTTTAAAAACCCATAGAAGTAAAACGGCTGGGAAGGAAGCCCAGAGGCGATCAAAGCCGGCAAAGCCGCATTGGCGCCCGGAAGCGGAACAACCGCAATTTCATCCTCAATCGCACCTGTAACAAGCTCATAGCCTGGATCTGATATGGCAGGCATTCCCGCATCGCTCACTAGGGCAACTTTCGCCCCTTCTTTTAGTTTTTCCAACAGCTTAAAACCACTTGCTTCCTTATTATGTTCGTGATAGCTGACAATAGGGGTATCTACTTCGAAATAGTTGCAAAGCTTTTTCGTATTCCTCGTATCCTCAGCCGCTATCAGGTCCGCTTCTTTTAGTATCCGGATGGCCCTGAAAGTCATATCCTCCAAATTTCCGATTGGAGTCGGAACCAGGTAGAGAATACCTTTAAACTCTTCATTTTCAAAACTTTTCTGCTGCTGCAAGTCCCTCACCCCTTTCACTTGCCAAAAATTCTTCTTTTTTCAAACGCGGAAGGCGTTTAAACCGATACTCTTCCCGCATTGCTTCCGTCTTGGTAGGAAAAGCCTTCGAAAATATAAGTTTAACCGGTCCTCTTCCTCTTGTATATTTTGCCCCTTTTCCTTCATTATGGTGCCGGATGCGCCGATCGAGGTCCGTTGTATAGCCTCCATAATAACTGCCGTCCCTGCATAATAATACATAAAAATAATGCTTAGTTGCTTCCATATAATATCTCTCTGACTTCAGATGTGTACTCATTGTTTTCGTCATAAACGACAAGGGGAGGAAGGATTTTCAGCCCAGGCTGTCCATTTTTCGCTGCTTCCACCAACATCGTATTCGCTTCTTTGCCTTCTTTTGGATAGACAAACTTTATCCTCTTTGGCTCAAGGCGGTACTTTCTCATCAGCTCAATCATATCATTCAGCCGTTCCGGCCTGTGGACAAAAGCGACTTTTCCTCCGGCCCGCGCCAGCGCACTTGAAACCCGGATTGTATCCTCTAGTGTGCACATGATTTCATGTCTGGCGATGGCCAAATGTTCATTTTCGTTAATTTCACTCGTGGGCGGTGTTTTAAAATAAGGCGGGTTGCATGTCACCACATCAAACTTGCCGTGGCCAAGCATGGAAGGCATATCTTTCAAATCACCATGAATCATCCTCAGGCGGTCTTCCAGGCCATTATACTCAATACTCCTTACCGCCATATCATAAAGCCGTTCCTGAATTTCAACCCCTGTAATCGTTCCCTTCGTCCTCGCACTTAGAAAAAGCGGGACGACCCCATTGCCGCTGCATAAGTCAATCAGATTCCCCTTTTGGATTGGAACATAAACAAATCTCGCCAACAGGACGGCATCAAGGGAAAAAGCGAAAACCGTCGGGCTCTGTATAATCCGTAAATCCTCCGCCAGCAAATAATCCAGCCGCTCGTCTCCCTTTAAATTCACCATACTCTTCCTCCCGTTTCTGCCATTTATGGCCTGCTCGATTTCAGTAACTCTTATCCAACCTGAGCCCCAGATAAGGTCCTAACGACCATATGGGCGTGGCAGCGAAAAAAGGCCTTCCCTGTTGGGGAAGGCGTTATTTTTTATTGAGAAATGACAGGCAAAACAGACAGTCGCCTTCTTTTCTCAGGCTTCCGAAATGCAGATTGCAGATATGGAACCCTTCCTGGTAAAGGCGCGCCAGATTATCATAGCCTTCTCCGATATCAATTTGTTTTGCATCGGCGGCTCCCTTCTTTTTGCCTTTTTTATCTGCTGTTCCTGTCTGTTCCGCCTCGCTGTCAAGGCGGCGCCTGAGAAGGTTATTCTCGAGCTTAAGAGAATGATTCTCTTCCAGTATTTCTGTCAGATACTGTTTTAATGCACCCAGCTGCTGGTAAAGATTGCCGATTTGTGTTTCCATTGTATCAATCGACTCAAAAATCTCTTTTTTATCCACTTATCCCACCTCATTAATCTGTGGATGGTACAGAAAAAGCTCCTTCGTTTAGGATTTCATCAAGGGTGAACTCGAGGACTCTTTCTTGCTCCTTTATATCAACCTGGAGGATTCTCTCAAGGATGTTCAACCCGACTACCTTTCCTCTGCCAAGAGGAGTGGAAATAACTTCACCAAGGTCAGGAAGAAGGTCCTTTGCTGTTTCATATTCATCATTTTCATACTTCAGGCAGCACATCAGGCGCCCGCATAAACCGGATATCTTAGTGGGATTCAAGGAAAGGTTCTGGTCCTTTGCCATTTTGATCGAAACCGGATCAAAATCGCCAAGGAAAGTCGAACAGCACAGCATCCTTCCGCACGGTCCGATGCCCCCAAGCATCTTCGCTTCATCCCTGACACCGATTTGCCTTAATTCGATTCTTGTCCTAAAAATGGATGCAAGGTCTTTTACAAGTTCCCTGAAATCAACCCGGCCATCGGCAGTAAAATAAAAGATGACCTTATTTCTGTCAAATGTATATTCAACATCTACAAGCTTCATATCAAGCTGATGGCCGCTTACTTTCTCGCAGCACACTTCATATGCTTCCCTTGCAGCAAGCTTGTTCTCTTCCACAATAAGTTTATCCTTTTGATCTGCAATCCGTACAACCTTTTTCAAAGGAAGGACGACATCGTGTTCGTCCACTTGTTTACGGGCGATGACCACTTTGCCGAATTCCACTCCGCGTACGGTTTCGACTATTGCATAGTCACCTTTTTCTATAGGCAGATCGCCGGGATCAAAGTAATAGATTTTTCCCGCTTTTTTAAAGCGGACCCCAACTACATCATACAAATGCTGATCCCTCCTGCAATTTTAACACGAGCTGTTCCATCAGGAGCTGCGGATTCATATTGGCTTGAAGCCGCCTTTTGGCTTCCAAGATCGCAGCCATCTGACCGGCCAGGCTCCGCGTCGGGACTTGCAGGGCAAATTGCTGTAGCCGTCCAGCTTCCTTCCTGAAAACAACTTGCTCCTGTTTACCCAATTGTATATATAATAAGTCCTTGAATACGAGTAACAGCAAATCCAAACCGCGGTCGATTTGGTCTTTTTCCTTAAAATGCATGAACCAGTCCCCTTGCAGGGCAACCATTGCCTCAAGCGGTTCCTTTTTCAGCACTTCATATAATTTTACCACTATTTTTTGGGCTTGTGCAAACCAATCCTGGCTATTTAGGTCCAACGCCTCATGAACATTATTTGTCAGTTGGGCAAGAATGGGGGCTGTATCCGGATCGACTCCGTTTTCGACAAGTTTTTTTATGAAAATATCAGGGACAAGCGGCCTGAACGTAATAATTTGACACCTTGATAGAATGGTCGGCAGCATTTTTTGAGGATTTTCTGTCAGCAGTAATGCGACCGTCTGGGCTCCCGGTTCCTCAAGAAATTTCAGCAGTGAATTGGAAGCTCCCGTGGACATCTTTTCCGCATCGGCTATCACGTAAATTTTTTGGGAGGATTCCATCCCTTTCTTAGAAAATTCTTCTTGGAGGTCCTTAATCTGCTGTTTTTTGATAGAAAGGCCGTCCGGCTCAACAATATGAAGATCGGGATGATTGCCGCTATTGATCCTCCGGCAGTTAAGACAGTCTTCACACGGCTTATATCCATCAACCGGGCTTTCGCAAAAAAGGGATTTGGATAGGAGGATGGCCGCCTCTCTCTTCCCCGTACCGCGCATGCCTTCAAATAAATAGGCGTGCGCTACACGGCCTTTGACTATGCTGTTCTTTATCATTTTTAATGCCGCCGGCTGTATCTCTTCAAGTTCGTCCCATTTTTTCATCCGCTCACCCGCTTTATTAACTGCTCAATATTGAATAATGGGACGGCCTCTGCTAATAGGGCCATCCCGTTTGCCTATCACTCTTAAAATTGCAAAAACTGCTCAATCGGCAGAACAAATACTGTGGCTCCCCCTACTTCAACTTCTACAGGATAAGGAACATATGAATCCGCATTTCCTCCCATTGGAGATACTGGCGCAACCAGCTGATCCCTTGACTTGCAATTGACCTTGATGACCTCCAGTGCTTTCTCCACCCTAGCATCCTCTGTACCTATCATGAAAGTTGTGTTTCCCGACTTAAGGAAGCCTCCCGTTGTCGCAAGCTTTGTTGCCCTGAAATTATGCTCAACGAGCGCATTCGAAAGCCTGTTGCTGTCTTGATCCTGAACGACCGCAATAATTAACTTCATTACGCAACCTCCTCTTTTCATTAGCCGGTTTCTAGCTTCCTTTTATTATAACAGGAATTCCCTCATCACACATGCGCGAAAGAATTGGAAATTTACTGTAAATGGTTGTTCAGCTACTATTTATCTTAATTCCTGGAGTTGCTTGATCTGGATGAATGCTTCCCCCACTACTTCCTCTAGTTCCAAGGAGGCATCGATTTTTTTGATTCTTTCGGGGAAACGCTCAAGCAAAAGCAAATATCCTTCCCTTACACGTTTATGGAAATCGAGCTCTTCCAAATCCAGCCTGTTGACTTCCCGGCCTTTATGCTTTTCAATCCTCGCCAGCCCTTCTTCAGGGGCAATATCAAAATAAATCGTTAAGTCTGGCATCATTGTTTCAATGGCAAATTGATTTATTTTGTACACTTCATCAATCCCAAGCCCCCGCGCAAAACCTTGATAAGCAAGCGAGCTGTCTACAAAGCGGTCACACAGGACAATACAGCCTTCCTCCAGAGCCGGCCTAACCTTTTCAACAAGATGCTGCCTTCTGGCTGCTGCATACAGCAGTGCCTCTGTACGGGCATCCATGGCAGTATTGCCCGGCTCCAATATGACTCGCCTGATTTGTTCGGCAATGTCGATTCCGCCCGGTTCACGTGTAATAACCGTCCTAAGGCCCTCTTTTGCTAACTTTTCGGCTATAACCGCTGCTACTGTCGATTTGCCCGCTCCCTCAGGCCCTTCTATTGTAATAAACAATCCTTTATTCATAATTACCTCCATAAAATCTCTTCGAAGCCATCAGGCCTTTTTAAATATGAGAACTTCTCCGTATTTCAGCCGCTCTCCTCCTTGAAACCGGGCACCTGAGCTTATTAGTCTTTCTAGGCTTTCAGCAAGTTCGGCTGTAATTAGTTCTCCTTTTAAGACAAGCGGTATTCCTGGTGGATACGGAATAATCGTTTCAGCCGCTATGAATCCCTCTGCCTTTTCAACCCTTATCCACTCTAGATGTAGCCGCTCCATCTCCAGATAGGAAACCGACAGCTTTGTACACCTTCCCCCTGAAGAGGAAATTGAAACGGAGGGTTCAACTACAGGATAATGATTCAACACAGCAGCCATTCTTTCTACAGTTTCACTAAATTGATAGGGCATGCCCTCTTTAAGGAGCGGGAGAACAAATAGAACATTATTTGGATCCGCCAGTTCGGTATAGATACCCTCCCTCTCCATCAGCTGTTGCAGCTCATAGCCATTCAGGCTGGTCGCTGATTGGATCGTCACCTTCAATGGGTCCCCGAATCCTTTATACTTTAGAACACGGATTTGGGGAATTTTAGCCAGCGCACTTCGAAAACAGCTGATTTGTTGGATAAGAAAATCGAGATCCTTTTTGCAAAAGGTACCCATATAACTTCTTGCGGTATCCAGTGAAGCCATAATGGGGTAAGACGGGCTGCTGGACTGCAGGATTTGTAAAAAGTCTTTCAAGCGATCGAGATCAATCAGCTTGCTATTGAAGTGGAGGAATGACCCCATTGTCATGGCAGGCAATGTTTTATGGGCAGACTGGACGACAATATCCGCACCCAGCACTGCCGCAGATGATGGAAAAGGCTGGCCGGCAATGAAATGGGCGCCATGAGCTTCATCCACCAGAACAGGAATTCCTTTGCTTTGGGCTATTTGAATGATTTCTTCTATTGAATCTGCCATCCCATAATAATTGGGATATGTAAGTATAAGACCCCTTGCATCTGGATAGGCCGAAATGGCCTCTTTAACAGCAGCCGGAGCCAGTCCGCCTGCCACCTTCCACTCACCATTATATTCAGGTTCTATGAAAACAGGCTCTGCCTTCGCTAACCGCATTGCATTGACAATCGACTTATGGCAGTTCCGCTGGACAAGAAAACGCCCCCCTTGCCAACCTGCTGCCAATATCATCGCCAAGTTTCCTACTGTAGAGCCATTGACAAGGAAAAAACTTTGCTTTGTTTTATAAAGGTCAGCGAGAAGTTCTTCTGCTTCTGCAATCGGCCCCTCAGGCGCATGCAAGTCATCAAGACCCGACAGTTCTGTAGCATCCAATTTCATAATATGCGCAAAATGGACGCCAATATTTTTGTCCAGTACCGTTCCATTTTTATGCCCTGGAACGTGAAAGGATATTGGGTTTTGTTCTGAATGGTTCAATAATGCATCGTATAAAGGAATCCGTGTATGCTTCATTTTTTCTCCCCAAAAGAAAGAGTCTTATCCATTTTATCAGAATAGCCCAGGCTCTTGGCATTTTAGGCAAAAAAATAAAGCCCTTATCGGACTTTTCATGAATAGATGCCTGGAACAGCCACTTTTTTCAGCCGTTTCAGAAAATAAATGTATCTCGGATCATTTGTTTCCGTGGAAACCATATCCCTTTCGCATTCCATACAAATAAAAGAAGTATACAAGTGTATTCCCCTCATTTTCCGTTCCTCGCAAACAACACACAACTCCCCACACACGTCGGTTACTGGCTTAACACCCACTCCTCCCACCTCCATACCCCTAGTCTTCCCACAACTCAAAATCTGTATACAAAATTCCGAATAATCTCTTCGCACCCACCCCTCCTAGTCTATGACTCAAAACTCAAAACGGTGTATGTCTACCCTGAAATACTTTTGAAGCCAAGGCACCGTTCCAGCGGTTCGTTGGAGAGGCGGAATAAAGTTCGATTCAACAAATTGCCTTGGGGGGTTCTTTAAACACCAAAAAAGACAACCCTTTCGGGTTGCCTTCGAGTGGCCCGGCAGCGTCCTACTCTCACAGGGGCAAGGCCCCAACTACCATCGGCGCTGAGAAGCTTAACTTCCGTGTTCGGGATGGGAACGGGTGTGGCCTTCTCGCCATAACTGCCAGACTATTTGGTTTGAGGTTCATTCCCGTCCTTCATCGGCTCCTAGTGCCAAGGCATCCACCGTGCGCCCTTTCTAACTTAACCTAAAAGGTTCATTCACTCTTAAATAAGAGAGAAAACTAAAATGGCGATCACTCGGTTCTTCTTGGTTACTTCTTCTTACATTATCCAGTTTTCAAGGAACAAAAAAGTCTTGAGGAATTGCTCCCTCAAAACTAAACAAACAAGCGGTCAACTTACGGACCGAAGGTCCGCATTCCGATTGCCCAAAGGCAATATCCTTAGAAAGGAGGTGATCCAGCCGCACCTTCCGATACGGCTACCTTGTTACGACTTCACCCCAGTCATCTGTCCCACCTTAGGCGGCTGGCCCCTTGCGGTTACCCCACCGACTTCGGGTGTTACAAACTCCCGTGGTGTGACGGGCGGTGTGTACAAGGCCCGGGAACGTATTCACCGCGGCATGCTGATCCGCGATTACTAGCGATTCCGGCTTCATGCAGGCGAGTTGCAGCCTGCAATCCGAACTGAGAATGGTTTTATGGGATTGGCTTCACCTCGCGGCTTCGCTGCCCTTTGTACCATCCATTGTAGCACGTGTGTAGCCCAGGTCATAAGGGGCATGATGATTTGACGTCATCCCCACCTTCCTCCGGTTTGTCACCGGCAGTCACCTTAGAGTGCCCAACTGAATGCTGGCAACTAAGATCAAGGGTTGCGCTCGTTGCGGGACTTAACCCAACATCTCACGACACGAGCTGACGACAACCATGCACCACCTGTCACTCTGTCCCCCGAAGGGGAACGTCCTGTCTCCAGGAGTGTCAGAGGATGTCAAGACCTGGTAAGGTTCTTCGCGTTGCTTCGAATTAAACCACATGCTCCACCGCTTGTGCGGGCCCCCGTCAATTCCTTTGAGTTTCAGCCTTGCGGCCGTACTCCCCAGGCGGAGTGCTTAATGCGTTTGCTGCAGCACTAAAGGGCGGAAACCCTCTAACACTTAGCACTCATCGTTTACGGCGTGGACTACCAGGGTATCTAATCCTGTTCGCTCCCCACGCTTTCGCGCCTCAGCGTCAGTTACAGACCAGAGAGTCGCCTTCGCCACTGGTGTTCCTCCACATCTCTACGCATTTCACCGCTACACGTGGAATTCCACTCTCCTCTTCTGCACTCAAGCCCCCCAGTTTCCAATGACCCTCCACGGTTGAGCCGTGGGCTTTCACATCAGACTTAAGAGGCCGCCTGCGCGCGCTTTACGCCCAATAATTCCGGACAACGCTTGCCACCTACGTATTACCGCGGCTGCTGGCACGTAGTTAGCCGTGGCTTTCTGGTCAGGTACCGTCAAGGTACCGGCAGTTACTCCGGTACTTGTTCTTCCCTGACAACAGAGCTTTACGACCCGAAGGCCTTCTTCGCTCACGCGGCGTTGCTCCGTCAGACTTTCGTCCATTGCGGAAGATTCCCTACTGCTGCCTCCCGTAGGAGTCTGGGCCGTGTCTCAGTCCCAGTGTGGCCGATCACCCTCTCAGGTCGGCTACGCATCGTCGCCTTGGTGGGCCATTACCCCACCAACTAGCTAATGCGCCGCGGGCCCATCTGTAAGTGACAGCCGAAACCGTCTTTCAGCTCATCGACATGTGTCAATGAGGGTTATCCGGTATTAGCCCCGGTTTCCCGGAGTTATCCCAGTCTTACAGGCAGGTTGCCCACGTGTTACTCACCCGTCCGCCGCTGAGGTTTCGAAAGCAAGCTTTCAAAACCTCCGCTCGACTTGCATGTATTAGGCACGCCGCCAGCGTTCGTCCTGAGCCAGGATCAAACTCTCCAAGAAAGAGTATGAGTTTAGCTCATAAAGTTACGTTGGCTCATGATCCGAAGATCATGATAAATATTGTTTGTTGACGCTTGTTTGTTTAGTTTTCAAAGAACAATTATATCCTCTTGGGCGACTCAACGCCTAAGCATGCCGTTCAAAGACGACCATATTAGAATAACATTTCACAACGATAAAGTCAATAACTTTTTTCGTCATCATTTCGCTGTTTTAGCAGCGACTTTTAATATAATACAGCCTCTTTAGGATTTGGTCAACCCCTTTTAAAAATTTTATGTAAGGAAAGTTAACCAGCCATTTAAGTGTAAAACATAAAAAGAAATCCACGCTTTCGAATGGATCTCTTTTTTGAAAGAAATTTAGGTTAACTAATCAATTGTTCAAGCTTTTCATTAGTTAGTGTAATCATCTCAATTAGGAATCCATTTTTTCTTTTCTCTATAACAGCACTCGGCCAGCCCTATCCCATGACAAACAAATCAACCGCTACAAGGGCAGCCAACCCAGGCACCCCAAGGAATCCGGATACCACTGTTGTAAATAGATTAATGGGAATATGAATCCCATAATGATTGCCCAGCGTATTTAAAAGGAATAACAGCACTGCTCCAATGACGAGTTTGATGGCAGCTTGGCCCAACAGCCTTCCTGTTTTCATCGGTGCTCCTGCCACCAACAGGACGACGATCAGCCCGCCTATTATGGATATAACATAAACCGGATTCAAGCAAAAACTCCCCCTTTCCCGGGAACTTGTATTAAAAACATATGTACAAGTTCCCCTGAAAAGAACGGGGAGTTTAGGAATCAACGTTTTATGGAGATTTTGCGGTGTTTCGCTTCTTTTAATAGAAAAAAGTATTTTGCTTCGGCAAGTTTTGCCTGGCAAATCACTTCCTCGGAAGGATCAAAGGATTTATCAAGAAGGGTTTTCTGTTGTTGCCGGTCACTCTTCACTATTTCCAAAATATCAAGAAACTTTTCATCAAATTCATTGCGTAGCCGGCCTTTCCGCCGAAAAAACATCTGTCTTACCCTCCATCCATCCTTTAGAGTTCACGCCTGCCTTCGAGAGCTTTTGAAAGTGTCACTTCATCCGCATACTCGAGGTCGCCTCCAACAGGAAGGCCGTGGGCTATCCTGGTGATCTTGATGCCTGACGGCTTCAACAGCCTGGAAATATACATGGCTGTCGCTTCGCCTTCTATGTTCGGATTTGTCGCGAGAATGACTTCCTGAACCGTTTCGTCCTGAAGACGCTTCAGCAGGTCCGGAATATTGATATCTTCAGGACCGATTCCATCCATTGGCGATATAGCCCCATGAAGGACATGGTACAACCCATTGAATTCCTTCATTTTTTCCATGGCTATGACATCTTTCGGATCCTGGACGACACAGATGAGGCTTTTATCACGCCGCTCATCCTGGCAAATATAGCACGGATCCTGGTCAGTTATATGCCCGCAAATGGAACAATAACTTAAATTCCTCTTTGCATTTACAAGCGCTTTGGCAAAATCAAGGACGGTGTCCTCTTTCATGCTAAGAACGAAAAAAGCCAGTCGAGCGGCCGTTTTTGGGCCGATCCCCGGCAATTTCATAAAGCTGTCGATTAGCTTTGATATCGGTTCGGGATAATGCATATTTTCTCCTCCTAGAACAAGCCCGGAAGGTTCATTCCTTTAGTAAACTGCCCCATTGTGGACTCCGATAATTTATCCGCCTTGTCCAATGCATCGTTAAACGCTGCTAGAATGGTGTCTTGAAGCATTTCCACATCTTCCGGATCAACCGCTTCCGGGTCGATTTTAATATCAACCACTTTTTTATGGCCAGTTACAACAACTGTGACCATGCCGCCTCCGGCTGTTCCCTCAACGGTGGTTTCACCCAGTTTGTCCTGCGCTTCTTCCATTTGCTTTTGCATTTTTTGCATTTGTTTCATCATACCTTGCATATTACCCATTCCGCCCATACCTGGCATTTTACGTTTCATAACAATTCATCCTCCAATTCAATCGATTACTTCTATCAGGGTGCCGCCGAATAATTTACTGGCTTCATCCACGATTACATCTTCTTCTTTCTTCGATTCAGCTTCTTCTCCACCTTCAACCTGATGGTTCGAAAGGAAGTTTTCCCGAATGGCCAGCCATTGATCTTCAGGAACGCCAAGGACAGAAAATGTCCTGCCTGTCAGATCCCTTAAGCCCTCAGTTACCGCTTCTTTAAATTTCGGATTATCCATCGCCATCTGGCAATGGATTTCGTGTTTAAATTTTAGAACAAACGCGCCGGTCGATGAAGCAACCGGCTCCGCTTCATTTAAAAGAGCTGCGTGGGACTTCATCAATTTACGGAGCATTTCTCCCCAATTGCTTTTTAGCAGGGTGAGATCCGCCTTCGTTGCTTGTTTGAGAACTTCATTGATTTTCCCTGCTGGCGCCTGGAACCCTTTCCTTGAAGACCTTGCAGCTGGCTTTTGCTGGGTTGCCGCAGGTTCGCCCGCTGGTGAAACTCCCTGGTTCCTCAATTCTTTTAATTCAGCCTCAAGCTTTTCTATCCTATTTAGCAGGAGCGATACCTGGCCTGAATCCGCCGGTTCACCCGGAGAATCTTTAGAATCAAGCTGGCATAGCTTGACGATGGCCACCTCAAGGAATATTCTCGGATGGGTAGTCCAGCGCATCTCCTGCTGGGTTTTGTTCAGCATCTCGATTAAATCATAAATCCGCGCTGTTGAAAACTCATCGGCAAGCGCCCTGAACCTTTCATCTACGGTAACCCTTTCCAGTGACTCTTCAAGGGTAGGAGCTGTTTTATATAAAAGCATATCACGGAAAAATAAAATAAAATCTTCTATAAAACGGGACGGGTCCTTTCCGTGAAAAAGAAGCTCATTCAAGGCATCCAACCCTTTTGCCACGTCCTTTTCACTGATGGCTTCCCCCAATTCATGAAGGAATCCCTGAGAAACCGAACCTGTGACAGTCAGGGCGTCATCCACCGTTACACGTTCATGGCTGAAGGAAATCGCCTGGTCAAGCAGACTAAGTGCGTCCCTCATTCCACCCTCGGCCGCTCTCGCGATAATTGGCAATGCGGCTGGGTCATACGAGGCCCCCGTCTCATCGGCAATCAGCTTCATCCTTCCCATAATCGCCTGGGAGGTGATCCGCTTAAAATCGAACCGCTGGCACCTTGAAACAATCGTCAGCGGGATTTTATGCGGTTCCGTAGTCGCCAATATAAACATCACATGCCTCGGCGGCTCCTCAAGCGTTTTGAGGAGGGCATTAAAGGCACCGGTTGAAAGCATATGCACTTCATCGATAATATAAACTTTATATTTAACAGAGCTTGGGGCATATTTAACTTTGTCACGGATGTCCCTGATTTCATCAACACCATTGTTTGAGGCGGCATCGATTTCGATGACATCCTGAATCGACCCGTCAGTAATCCCGCGGCAGGCGCTGCACTCATTGCACGGCTCCGCCACAGGAGCATGTTCGCAGTTGACTGCTTTAGCGAGGATTTTGGCCGCAGTTGTTTTCCCGGTTCCGCGAGGGCCCGAAAAAAGGTAAGCGTGGGTAATCTTTTGCTGCACCAGGGCATTCTGCAATGTCTGGGTGATATGTTCCTGTCCTACGACATCACTGAATTGCTGTGGTCGCCAGACTCTGTATAATGCTTGATAGGCCACTGGCAATTGCCCCCTTCCTCTAATTTCGTGGCTGCCGCGCCTAATGAAAGGCAAACTTCCCCATTTGTCTATTATACCTTATCTTCATAACAAAGTATAACGCAAACCTTTAGAAAAACTGCGTCTTTCCCTGCCTAAAAAACTCAATTCCCACCTGGCCGTATGGTCTTTTTTGCATGCAAAAAACCCATCCCTGAGGATGGGTCTATTTGTAAATTTAACTGCCGTGCACCTTCCGTCGACTGGCATCCATAAGCGTTACTCAAGCAGTTAGCTCGGCCCAGGCTACCCTGCGGCACATGGGAGCGTCCACTTAATGCTGCTTCCTTCCGGACCTGACATGGTTCATGGAATCCCATTGCGCAGGACCCAGACGTCAACACTACTTACTTGAGGCAGCCCTACAGAGTGCCAGCCTAAGGAAGGAATTCAACCCCGCTGGAGCGGATTGCGGGTACAGGGCACCGCTACCTCCCCGTCTAGCACGGCAAAATTGAAACCAATTGTTTGGGCGCTTTTATAGCGCCTTTTCAGTATACAGACTTTTGCCTGAAAAATCAATGGCCTTTAACTGTCAAATCCTGTATCCTTCTCCATCTCCGCCAGCCTGGCCAGCCTCCTGGCTTCCTTCTTTTTCTCCCGGAGCTCCCTGAAAAATCCGGATAGCATCCCTGCGCACTCTGCTTCCATGACACCGGAAACGACTTCACATTGATGGTTGAAACGGCTTTCGTCCAGTAAATTCATCAATGTCCCCGCACAGCCCCCTTTCGGATCTGGCGCCGCATATACGACCCGTTCCACCCTTGAAAGGACAATCGCCCCCGCGCACATGGCACATGGTTCAAGTGTCACATAAAGTGTCGCTCCCTCCAGACGCCAGCTTCCAGTCTTCCGGCAGGCCTCCTCAATAGCGAGCAATTCCGCGTGCGCTACCGCATTTTGCCTCGTTTCGCGAAGATTATGGGCCCTCGCGATGATTTCGCCCCCAATTTCAATCACGGCGCCGATTGGCACTTCCTCAGCCGCCGCAGCCTTTTCTGCTTCCTTTATCGCTTCTTTCATGAAGAATTCATCCACGCTTGGGACTTGTTCCATCCCGCCACTTCCTTTTTGCAAAATCACATATCTACTACCAACAGAATATCCATTCCAATTCATTATTACTATAACATGAATTTCACTGGCTTCTCATAGAATGGTTGTAGCGTTATTTTTCGCAGGGAGGTAAGAAGGACATGCAAATCCATGTGGTGGAGCGCGGGGAAACCGTCTCATCTATTGCCCGCCGTTACGGAACAACCGAGAATGCGATTATCGATGCGAATGAATTGCCCAACCCGAATGACCTTGTCATCGGCCAGGCCATGGTCATCCCGATTGTTGGGCGATTCTACTTTGTAAGGGCTGGCGATTCCCTTTATTCAATCGCGCAAAGATTCGGGATTACTTACCAGGAACTCGCAAGGATCAACAGGATTCAGCCAAACCAGCCTCTCAATGTAGGATTCCGTCTTTATATCCCACCCCGGCCAAAAAGGGATGCGGATTTCAATGCATATGTTGAGCCAAGGGGAAGGACAGTCGCACCCGCCCTGACGGCAAGTGCCCGGGAAGCAGCTCCATACTTGACCTATTTGGCCCCTTTCAGCTTTCAGGCACAGCGGGATGGAACTCTCAAGGAGCCTCTTCTCGACAACTTCCCCCAGATTGCCCGGGCGAACAACAATGTCTTGATGATGGTCATCACCAACCAGGAAAACGACCAATTCAGCGATGAACTAGGACGAATCTTGCTCAATGATATCGCAATCCAGGACCGCTTCCTCAATAATATTGTCGCAACCGCAAGAAGGCTCGGATTCAGGGATATTCATTTTGATTTCGAATATTTGCGCCCAGCGGATAGGGAAGCCTACAACAGGTTTCTCAGGAAAGCAAGAGACCGGTTCAAGCAGGAAGGCTGGCTGATTTCAACCGCGCTGGCCCCTAAAACAAGCGCCACACAAAAAGGCAAGTGGTACGAAGCCCATGATTACCGGACCCACGGTGAGATTGTCGATTTTGTCGTCATTATGACGTACGAGTGGGGCTACAGCGGCGGTCCTGCACAGGCTGTATCCCCAATAGGACCGGTCCGAAAGGTGCTCGAATACGCTTTGACTGAAATGCCGGGCTCCAAAATTATGATGGGCCAAAACTTATATGGATATGATTGGACCCTCCCTTTTGTCCAAGGAAGTGTCGCTAAAGCCGTCAGTCCCCAGCAGGCGATCCGGCTTGCGGCAGAAAATAACGTGAATATCCAATACGATACCAAGGCCCAGGCGCCATTTTTCCGGTATACGAAAGGCGGCAAACAGCATGAGGTATGGTTTGAAGACGCCCGATCCATCCAGGCTAAATTCGATTTGATCAAGGAATTGAAACTAAGAGGAATGAGTTACTGGAAACTCGGCCTCTCCTTCCCGCAAAACTGGCTTCTCATCGTTGAGAATTTCAACGTAACGAAGCGGGTAGCTCAAAGATAAATTCCCGACTGCCTTTTCCAGGCAGTTTTTTCTTTTTCATTCCCTCTCATTCGATATTTTTTTACCCCTAAATCCTGTAAAATCAAGGATAGCAGCTGAACCGCTTACATAACCTTAAATATTCCATATCCGAATGGCACTGGAATATGGTAAAATACAATTTGTCTAATTACGACATGATTCTACTTATTTCTTATTTTTTATTACATAATTTGAACTAGTCATTGGATATAGAAAAACTGCGGGCTGGAAAAAGGAGGACATGCCATGGGGGAGACACCCTTTATTACGGTGGAAGGGCCGATTGGCGTTGGGAAAACATCCCTCGCAAAAGCAATCGCCGACCATTATCAATTTGCTTTATTGAAAGAAATTGTTGATGAAAATCCATTTCTCGGCAAGTTTTATGACAACATAGAAGAGTGGAGTTTCCAGACGGAAATGTTTTTCCTTTGCAACCGGTTTAAGCAGCTCGGGGATATCAATACCCATTATTTAACTAAAAAACAGCCGGTTGTGGCAGATTATCATATAATTAAGAACTTGATTTTTGCCCAAAGGACATTAAATAACGAAGAATATAAGAAATATTTTAAGATTTATCAGATCCTCACCGAGGATATGCCTAAACCAAACGTAGTCATTTACTTGAACGCGAGCCTTGATACACTTCTTGCGAGGATTGCAAAGCGCGGGCGGGAAGTCGAAAAAAAC
The DNA here is from genome assembly GCF_000821085.1 of Bacillus sp. B-jedd. Taxonomy (GTDB): domain Bacteria; phylum Bacillota; class Bacilli; order Bacillales; family Cytobacillaceae; genus Bacillus_D. The sequence goes on along the minus strand of NZ_CCXR01000001.1, from coordinate 4,407,584 downwards.
ATCAGCCCTCTTTACCTTGAACAGCTTTCCCTTGACTATGAAGAGGCCATCGCTGTATTTGAGAGGCAGCACCCTGAAATCCCGGTTCTCCGCTACAACGGCGATCACTTGGATTTTGTCAAAAATGAACATGATTTGGATACCATTCTGGCTGATCTTTCACTTTCACTGGCAAAAAGCAGCTGGACCAATACATTATAAGGACGGGGAATATATTTTGAGTATCGTAATCGGCGGCATGATTGGCCTCGGCAAAACCAGTGTGGCAGATTTATTGAATGGATATTTTCGCAGCAAGGGCATAAACAGCAAAGTCTTTTATGAAACTGTTGATGACAATCCGATTCTCCCTCTTTATTATGAATTGACGCCAGAAGAACTGGATGCGAAAAGAATTCCATTCCTTCTTCAGCTGTTCTTTTTGAATAAACGCTTTAAAACAGTTAAAGAGTGCGTCAGCTGGCCTGAGCCGCTTTATACTATCCAAGACAGATCGATTTATGAAGATTGGTATTTTGCCTATGTTAACAAAAAGCTCGGCCGCATTTCCGAGCTCGAATTCCGGATTTACGAAGACCTCGCCGACAATATGATGGAAGAGCTGAATGAGCTTCCGAAAAAGGCGCCCGAACTCATGGTGTACCTAAAAGGTTCCTTCGACACAGTCATTGACCGGATTATGTCGCGCGGCAGAAGCTTCGAAATCAATCCTGAACTGAAAGAATACTACTTCGATGTCTGGAAAGGCTACGACGAATGGGTCTTTAACCACTACAACGCAAGCGAAGTCCTCGTCATCGACATGGATGTCACCGACATCGTTAACCGTCCAGAAGACGCAGCCCGAGTCTGCCGCGAAGTCGACAACAAACTAAATGAAATCCTTTTTACTAAAACGCATACCGGCTGATTGCTGGTATGCGTTTTTTAATAAATGGCTTTGTAATCCCTGATTGTTGATTTCCACTCCAGGGACATGCTTTCCGCGGGGCAGACCATGGAGCCTCCTCGGCGTCATAGACGCCTGTGGGGTCTCCACGTGCCGCTACATCCCGCCGGAGTCAGTCCCCTCCGTTCCAATCAACTTCATTGTAAATAAGCATTCACCTTTACCTGAGCCTTATAAATAAAAAACCCGCCGCAGGCTTTCGCTTTGCGGCGGGTTTTATCTCCAGATTTTATGCGCGTTGGTCATACAATATCGAATAAATGGCGGAGGAAGAGGGATTCGAACCCCCGCGCGGTTTAACCCGCCTGTCGGTTTTCAAGACCGATCCCTTCAGCCGGACTTGGGTATTCCTCCGTTTCGACAAAGGTAATCTTACTATAGAATAATTGCCTCTGTCAACTGGAAACCTTTATTGTTTTTTGCAAAAAAAGGCGGGTAAATCTCCCCGCCCTTTTTCATTATTCGGGCTTAATCTCGCTTCGCCCGCCCATATAAGGCCTTAGCACTTCAGGGATGATGACAGTGCCATCTTCCTGCTGGTAGTTCTCAAGGATAGCGGCAACAGTACGGCCAATCGCAAGGCCTGATCCGTTCAGTGTATGGACATGCTCCGGCTTCGCGCCCGGCTCCCGGCGGAAGCGGATATTCGCCCTGCGCGCCTGGAATGCTTCAAAGTTACTGCAAGAAGAAATCTCGCGGTACGTATTGTAGCTCGGAATCCAAACTTCGATATCGTATTTCTTCGCAGCAGTAAAACCGAGGTCACCGGTGCACATGCTCAGGACGCGGTATGGCAATCCAAGAAGCTGGAGAACCTTCTCCGCATCGGCTGTCAGCTTTTCCAATTCATCGTATGAATCCTCTGGTTTAACGAACTTAACTAATTCCACTTTATTGAATTGATGCTGGCGGATCAGTCCGCGTGTATCCCTTCCCGCAGAACCGGCTTCAGAACGGAAGCAGGCGCTGTAAGCCGCATAACGGATTGGCAGTTGGTCACCGCTTAAAATTTCGTCTCTATGAAAGTTTGTCACAGGGACTTCTGCAGTCGGGATAAGGAAGTAATCTTCGCTTTCAATCAGGAAGGCATCCTCTTCAAACTTAGGGAGCTGCCCTGTTCCTGTCATGCTCGTCCTGTTCACCATGTAAGGCGGCAGGATTTCCCGATAACCATGCTCATCGACATGCAAATCGAGCATAAAGTTCATCAACGCGCGTTCAAGCCTCGCGCCCAGCCCTTTATAGAACACAAAACGGCTTCCGGTTACCTTCGTTGCCCGCTCAAAATCAAGTATTTTCAGGTTATCGGCAATGTCCCAGTGCGGTTTCGGCTCAAATCCGAAATCACGCACTTCTCCCCATTTCCTGATTTCAACATTTTCATCTTCTGTCTCGCCGACCGGAACGCTCTCATGCGGAAGATTCGGGATGCTCAACAGCAGCAAATCAAGTTCTGCTTCCACGCCTCGCAGTTCGTCATCCAGTTCCTTGATGCGGTCGCCGACTTCGCGCATTTCTGTAATCAAATGGTCAGCGTCCTTTTTCTCCCTCTTTAAAGAGGCTACCTGCTGGGATACTTCATTCCGCTTGCTCTTCAGCTGTTCCGCCTCGACAATCAAATCACGCCTTTTTCGGTCTAGGCTTTCGAACTTGCCCAAGTCAGTCAAATCTTCGCCGCGATGCTGCAGTCTTTTCTTTACTCCTTCAAAATCGGCACGCAATACTTTCATATCAAGCATGCTTTTCCACTCCTTTATTTAATTGGCATTTATGAAACGATCATCAACTTGGGTTGGGGGCAATGGTTTTTTGAACACAAAAAACTCCCGTCCCCAAAACAGGGACGGGAGTTGACCCGCGTTGCCACCCTGGTTGGCCGCATACTGCGACCCACCTCAATTTCATAACGGTTTGACCCGAAAGCACTTACTGGCCGCGACTTCCGGCTTTCCATGCTTTGCTCAAGGACGGATTCACAGGTGCCATCCACCGGTTTACACCAACCACCGGCTCTCTTTAGAATGGGAACCCCGCTACTATTTCCTCTCAGCGCTTTTCCAATATGGGAAATTTGTACTTTTAAATCTACTACAATTATCGGCGGTTTGCAAACAAATTATACAAACTGCTTTTCTTTTGCCTCAATAGCCATTTGAATGAAGTAGGCTGTCATCCTGTGGTCATCCGTCAGCTCAGGATGGAACGAACATCCAAGGAACTGTCCCTGCCTGGCGGCGACGATCCTGCCGTTATGTTCAGCAAGGATTTCAACCCCTTCACCGGCTTCAACGATATGCGGTGCACGGATAAATACTGCCGGAAACGATTCTCCGACCCCTTCGATGCCGAGGTCCGCTTCGAAGCTTTCCCGCTGGCGGCCGAAAGAGTTCCTCTCCACGGTAACGTCCATGACACCGATATGCGGCTCATCATAGCCAACAATGTTTTTTGCCAAAAGGATCAGCCCAGCGCATGTACCGAACATCGGCCTGCCTGATGCGGCAAATGCCCGCAGTTCGTCCATGAATCCGTATTTATCAATCAGCTTCCGCATTGTCGTGCTTTCGCCGCCTGGCAAAATGAGTCCATCAAGGTCTTTTAGCTGATCAACTGTTTTGACTTCCACTGCTTCGGCACCCGAAGCTATCACAGAATTGATATGCTCCCTGACTGCCCCCTGCAGGGCCAATACTCCGATTTTCACCATTTTACCAGCCGCGTTCCTGCATCCGGTCAGCCATTGCAAGGGAAGAAATTTCAATCCCTTTCATTGGCGTACCAAGATTTTTCGAAAGTTCCGCGATCAGTTTGTAATCCTGGTAGTGAGTAGTCGCTTCTACGATTGCTTTTGCAAAAAGGGCTGGATTTTCCGATTTGAAAATACCCGACCCTACGAATACTCCATCAGCCCCGAGCTGCATCATCAGAGCCGCGTCGGCAGGAGTTGCGACACCGCCAGCAGCGAAGTTGACAACCGGCAGGCGTCCGAGGCGCTTGATTTCAAGCAGAAGTTCGTATGGTGCGCCAAGCAATTTGGCTTCTGTCATCAGTTCGTCTTCATTCATGTTCACAACTTTGCGGACCTGCGCATTTACTTTGCGGATATGGCGGACCGCTTCAACGATATTGCCTGTCCCAGGCTCACCCTTTGTTCGGAGCATGGAAGCACCTTCGCCAATCCGGCGTGCCGCCTCGCCGAGGTCGCGGCATCCACATACGAACGGAACGGTGTAATCCCTCTTATTCAGGTGATATTCTTCATCCGCTGGAGTAAGTACTTCACTTTCATCAATATAGTCAACGCCCATTGCTTCAAGGACGCGTGCTTCAACAATATGACCAATTCGTGCTTTCGCCATAACTGGGATGGACACGGCATTCATGACTTCTTCCACGATCCGTGGGTCAGCCATTCTCGCGACTCCGCCTGCAGCGCGAATATCGGAAGGAACGCGCTCTAGAGCCATAACAGCCACTGCGCCTGCTTCCTCTGCAATTTTAGCCTGCTCTGCATTGACAACGTCCATGATGACGCCGCCTTTTTGCATTTCGGCCATTCCCCTTTTCACACGGTCAGTACCTGTATTCACTGGAATTTCCCCCTGAGTTTTATATTTTTTTACAAAAATGGACTAAGCCGGTTGGAATAGTCCTCTTTAAGTAAATAATCTATGAAAAATAGGTCCCTGTCAAGACAAGAACCTATCTTTCAATTGCTCACTATAAGAATGTTCTGATTAAAATAAACCTTTAATTCCGGAAACGATGCTTCCCCACAGATCCGCGAAGAATCCGCCAATTCCGCCCATCATCAGCATGAACCAGTTCGCTTTCTCCACACTTTCTGCGGCCACAACAGGAGTGCGCAGGCCACTTTGACCTTTATCTGTCAGGAATGCGCCTTTATCCCCATTTTTCGCTTCCAGTGTGACATAGCCGACAACTTCTCCTTTTTTGACCGGAGCCGTCAATTCACCGGCTTTGTTCAACTTTTTCTTATCAAGGACAAGTACTGGTTTATAGCTGTCCTTTTCGCCATTTTTAATGATCATGGAAACCGGTTCTTTTGTCCGGATTTTCACTGTGTCTTCCTTGCCTTTAATGACATTCAGTGTTTTCTTACCTTTAATCTCATGGTTGGCAGGAAGGATTTCAGTTTTTGTAAAGTTGGTAAATGCATAGTCGAACATTTTTCTCGTTTCATCGAAACGCGCTTTATAGGTGCCTTTTCCGGCAGGGCCCTTTGCATCCATCACCACGGTGATGAATCGTTTGCCATCACGGCTCGCTGTACCAGTAAAGCAGTAACCTGCAAAGTCAGTCGTCCCTGTTTTCAGCCCGTCAACACCAGGATATTTGAAAACAAGTTCCGGAAGCATCCAGTTCCAGTTTTCCATCTTGATTTTATCATCGGTTCCCGGCCTGAATTCTTTTCTTGGAATGCTTGTTGTTTCAAGCACTTCAGGATAATCCTTCAAAAGGTGGTAGGCAAGTGTTGCTGTCGCCCTCGCGGACATCACATTTTCATCCTCAGCGCCTGACCCTTCCGGATGCTGTCCTTTATAATCACGGTTATTCAAGCCTGTCGAATTCACAAACTTATAATCTTTTAACCCCATACTCTTCGCTTCATCATTCATCATTTTAACGAAATTAGCTTCCGAACCCGCCATTACTTCAGCAAGGGCAATGGTTGCCGCGTTTGCCGAATAAATCGTCATGGCTTCATAAAGTTCCCTGACTTTATATGTTCCATCCGCCCTGAGCGGTACATTGGAAAGGCTACGATCATGGGATAGTTTATGGACTAGCTCGGTGACTGAGTATTCCTGGTCCCACTTCACTTTTCCTTTTTTAATCGATTCAAGGAGAATGTATTCTGTCATCATTTTCGTCATGCTGGCAATGCCAAGGACATTGTCGGCATTTTGCTCGAATAAAACTTTTCCTGACTCCGCATCAACAAGAATGGCGGCTCCGGCATTGATTTTTAAATTGGCCTCGCCGGCTGCCTTTGCGGGTGCTGTAAACAGCCCTGCTGCCATGAATACTGCGAGTACGATGGCTATGTACTTCTGAACAATCTTTTTCTTCACTGTTACGCCCTCCAACAATTTTCTTCCACTCTTAAAGGACGTCTATGCCCTTGCGGAAGTTTCGCTTTATACACGTTTATTATCTTAACACACCAGGACTGCAATGGATAGACAGAGATAAGGCCTATCTTCCTGCCAACATTTACTAACTATATAGGTTGAAATAAAGATTGATTCCCAAGTGGAAACAGGGTGGTTGATTTCCGCTCCGGGCATTTCGCTTTCCGCGGGGCGCCAGTGGAGCCTCCTCGGCGCTTGCGCCTGTGGGGTCTCCACTTGCCGCTCTATCCCGCTGGAGTCTACATGCCTGAGCTCCAATCAACCAGCTTTTTTCATATAAATGGCATAGTTATTAAGTTCAACCTATGTAGTGGCAATTCTGATTCACTTTAGCGAGCTTATTGCCACTTATCTGTCAGGGCCCTTACCGCCGCGCAAAAAAAGAAAAGGCAGGATTTTGCCCCTGCCTTGAACGTTTTATTTTGAGTAGTTTGGTGCTTCCTTCGTAATTTGGACGTCATGCGGATGGCTTTCATGCAATCCTGCTCCGGTCATCCGGATGAATTGCGTCTTCTCGCGGAGGTCTTCAAGGCTGCCCGCGCCGCAATAACCCATTCCAGCCCGTAGGCCGCCGGCTAGCTGGTAAATCGTATCGGCAAGCGGTCCTTTGTACGGAAGGCGTCCTTCAATGCCTTCAGGAACGAATTTTTTGGCGTCTTCCTGGAAGTAACGATCCTTCGAACCTTTTTCCATCGCGCCCTCGGAACCCATGCCTCTGTATACCTTGAAACGGCGACCTTGGAAGATTTCCGTTTCGCCAGGGCTTTCGGACACTCCTGCGAGCAGGCTTCCAAGCATGACAGCATGGCCGCCGGCAGCAAGCGCCTTGACGACATCTCCGGAGTACTTAATCCCACCGTCGGCGATGATCGACTTGCCGTGCTTGCGCGCTTCGGTTGCGCAATCATAAACGGCGGTAATCTGTGGAACGCCTACCCCGGCAACAATCCTCGTCGTACAGATGGACCCCGGCCCAATCCCGACCTTGACGACATCAGCGCCTGCCTCGAACAGATCCCTTGTCCCTTCTGCTGTCGCGACATTGCCCGCGATGATGGCCAAATTCGGGTATGCCTCGCGGATTTGGCGGACTGTATCAAGGACACCCCTTGAATGCCCATGGGCTGTATCAATGACAATAACGTCGACCTGGGATTTGACTAGTGCTTCGACACGTTTCATCGTATCCATCGTCACGCCTACCGCTGCCCCAGCCAGTAATCGGCCTTGCTTATCCTTCGCTGACATCGGGAATTCAATAACCTTTTCGATATCCTTGATTGTAATCAGCCCTTTAAGAATGCCTTCATCATCAACAAGCGGCAGCTTTTCGATTTTATGCTGCTGCAGAATCTTTTCCGCTTCTTTTAGGGTTGTCCCAACCGGTGCTGTTACAAGATTTTCTTTCGTCATAACTTCGGAAATCTTTTTGGAAAAATCATGATCCTGGATAAAACGGAGGTCGCGGTTTGTAATGATTCCGACCAGTTTTTGTTCTTCTTCATTGTTTACGATCGGCACACCGGAGATCCGGTATTTTCCCATTAAATGTTCCGCATCGAACACCTGATGCTCAGGAGTGAGGAAAAAGGGATCAGAGATTACACCTGACTCCGAGCGTTTTACCTTGTCCACCTGTTCAGCCTGCTGTTCAATCGTCATATTCTTATGGATGATGCCGAGTCCCCCCTGCCTGGCCATGGCGATCGCCATTTCCGCCTCAGTAACAGTATCCATTCCCGCACTGATAATTGGCAGGTTCAGTGTAATGTTTTCGCACAGTTGTGTTTGGAGGCTCACCTCTTTGGGCAGCACTTCAGACTTGGCTGGAACGAGCAAAACATCGTCAAATGTCAAACCTTCTTTTGCAAACTTGTTTTCCCACATCTTTCTTGTCCCTCCAAACCGAAAATATTATTAGTAGCGTAACAATTAGGGCATTCTACTGTCAAGGCAGCGACTAGAAGTCAGATTATTCAATCCATAAACCGGTTACATGAACTATTTTTGGAAAAAAGGGCGGTTGTTTTTATGTGGTATGGCTATCGGGGCTGGGAGAGCTTTTCATTCTTTTTTTCGGCGGAATATGTTCAATCCTACCTGCACAAGCGGTATGAAAAACTAGGCTGTCCGGATCCCGGCAAAAGAAGCTACGAAAATTGCTATTCCTTCCTCTACTATCTTGAGCATGGCGGTATTTATTATGCACAAGCCCGGCAGGCCCCTATTGTCCTGCAGCCGATTCTCCTGTTTTATGGCCTGGTCCATCTAGTTAAAGCCTGTATTCTGACAGAGGATCCGTACTATCCTGAAACAACAGCGGTCCTTGCTCACGGAGTATCAGCCAGGAAGCGTAAAAAACAACAGTATCAATTTTTTCACGATGAAGTAAAGATTCAGAAAAACGGCCTTTTCCCTCATTTATCTGAAAAATTGTTTCACATGAAACAGGTTGAAGGCGACAAAGTAACCATGGACGCCTTGTTGCGGATGGTGCCTGAATTGGACAGCCTTTTTTTACAGCTGAATGGACGGGCCAATTTTCTGCCGCTCCTTGAAAAGGATGGGAACTGGTTTGTTCCTGAAAAAGCTCTTGACTGCTTTCATATGACAGAAAATAGGTTACGCGAGTATTTTTTGAGCCAATCCGGAATTGAATTGGAGGGAATGAAAGACGGAGTCGCAAAGCTAGCCGAAGACCCGGTGCCTTTTTTGCAAAATCGGCCCACCTTCCTTAAAGCAGATTTAACTCAGAAAAGATTCGCGATGTCGTTAAAGAAAAGCCATCGGTCCCAATTTCCGGAACTGATGGCGCATTATTTACTTTTATACAATCTCAGCATGATTGCGAGATACGAGACCGAGTGGTGGGGAGAGGCAGTAAAAATGATGCCGACCCGAGACTATCCGTTCATCCAGTCTTTTTTAAACATCACCCAGGAAAAAAGCCCTTTCTTAATCTACTGCCATCTCACCTCAGGCTTGAAGGGGCAGGGCAGTCTTTAACGCTCTTGCCCCAATATCCATCCGGTAAAAAAGGCCGGTCGAGGATATTTTGCCTAAATCGGCATAGACCTTTTCCCTTGCCGCTTCAATTGTTGCACCTTTGGCACAAGCGAGTAAAACCCTTCCGCCGTCCACATAGTACCGGCCAAGTTTGTCTTTTTTCGTTCCGGCATGATAAAGCTGTATCTCGTTGCTTACCTCTTCTAGTCCGCCGATATGCGCTCCTCGTTCAGGACATTCCGGGTAACCCTTGGCCGCGGCAACGACTCCTAATGCGAAGGAACAATCCCATACCAATTCAGGTGACTTTCCTTCCAGAACTTCAAGGATGGTTTCCGCCAGGTCGGATTGTAATCTTGGAAGGACCACCTGGGTTTCAGGATCCCCAAATCTGGCATTGAATTCAATGACCTTTGGCCCCTGTTCTGTAAGAATCAGGCCCGCATAGAGGACACCGCAGAAGCTCCTTCCCTCCGCGGCAAGCGCTTTGGCAGCCGGTTTGACGATCGTGTCAACCGCGGTGCTGACCGCACTGTCCGGAATTTGGGGAACAGGCGAATATGCCCCCATCCCGCCCGTGTTCGGCCCAAGGTCGCCGTCAAAGGCGCGTTTATGATCCTGAGCAATTTCAAGCGGGACAACCACTTCCCCATTGACAAATGCCATTAAGGAAAATTCCTCGCCCTCAAGAAACTCTTCAATCACAACCGTAGAAGAAGAATCCCCGAATTTCCGGCCAACGAGCATTTCATCAATGGCCGAGACAGCCTCTTCCATCGTAAACGCGACCGTAACACCCTTCCCCGCCGCGAGCCCATCGGCTTTTATAACGATTGGGACGCCGACCCTATCTATATATTGCTTTGCTTCTTCAAATGTGTCGAAAACCTCATAGGATGCTGTCGGGATGGCGTTTTTTTTCATAAAGTCCTTCGCAAATGCCTTGCTTCCTTCAATGAGGGCTGCCCTGCTGCCAGGCCCGAATACTTTTAATCCCGCTTCCCTGAACCTGTCGGCGAGTCCCGAAAGTAGTGGAAATTCAGGTCCGATAATGGTCAGCCCGATGTCCTTCCATTTTGCAAAAGCAATCAGATTTTCGTAATCTGTTTCTTCATAGGGGAGTATGTCAGCAACATCCTCCATGCCTGGATTTCCCGGCGCTACGTAAACAGTTTCCACTAAAGAACTTTCTTTCAGTTTCCGGCAAATCGCATGTTCTCGTCCGCCCCTGCCAATCACCAGTACATCCATCGTGATTCCCCCTCAGTGTTTAAAATGGCGTATCCCTGTAAATACCATTGCAATTCCGTATTCATCCGCCTTTTTAATAGAGTCTTCGTCCCGGATAGAGCCGCCCGGCTGGATAATGGCGGTAATGCCCGCTTTGGCCGCGGCCTCAACGGTATCGTCCATCGGGAAAAACGCATCCGATGCCATGGCCGCTCCTATTGCCGCTTCCCCTGCCTGCAAAAGCGCGATGTTCGCCGCTCCGATCCGGTTCATTTGCCCGGCGCCGATCCCGACCGTCTTTTCCGCATTTGCAATCACAATCGCATTGGATTTTACATGTTTGACAACCTTCCAGCCAAGCTTCAGTGCCTTCCATTCAGCTACTGTCGGCTGCCGCTTTGTTGGGATGGTTACTGCTGCTTCCTTGAGACTATTTGTATCCTCATCCTGAATGAGCAAGCCGCCTTTTATGGAAACGAGCTTTTTTTCCGGATTCCCTTTTTCCTCCGCCGAAACGGTTAACAAGCGAAGATTCTTTTTCTTTTGCAAAATCTCAAGGGCTTCTTCGCTGAAAGAAGGCGCAATAATAATCTCCAGAAAAATTTCATGGAGCTTTGCCGCTGTCTCGCCGTCAACCTCGCCATTGAAGGCGACAATCCCGCCAAAAATGGAAACCGGATCGGCTTCATAGGCTTTCGAATAGGCTTCGAAAATCGTTTCACCCGTCCCGACACCGCACGGGTTCATATGCTTGACTGCAACGGCGGCAGGTTCGGAAAATTCCCTGGCAATCTCGAGAGCCGCATTAGCATCATTGAGATTATTATAAGAGAGTGCTTTACCGTGAAGCTGGTCCGCTCCGGCAATCGACTCTTTCCCGCCAAGTGGATTTTTGTAAAACGCCGCTTGCTGATGGGGATTTTCCCCGTAACGGAGTTTTTCCTTCAAATCAAATGTAACGGTCAGGCTTTCCGGGAACTCTTCACCGGACAGCCCGGTCAAGTAGGATGCGATGAGCGCGTCATAGGCTGCTGTATGACGGAAAACTTTCGCGGCGAGCCTGCGCCTCGTCCCGCCATCCACCTCGCCTTTTTCCTTCAATTGTCGCAGCACTTCCCTGTAATCTTCCGGATCCGTTACGACAGTAACATCCTGATGATTTTTCGCCGCTGCCCTGAGCATGGACGGACCGCCAATATCAATATTTTCAATCGCTTCCTCCACCGCTGTATCCGGTTTTGAAATTGTTTCACGGAAGGGGTAGAGGTTGACGCATACAATGCTGATCGGCTTGATCCCATGCTCTTCAAGCTGCTGTCTGTGAGAAGGGTCATTCAATTTTGCCAACAGGCCTCCGTGGATTTTTGGATTCAGCGTTTTTACCCGGCCTTCAAGAATTTCCGGAAATCCGGTAATATCACTGACGCCGGTTACCGGTATGCCCGCACTCTCGAGTGCCCGCTTCGTTCCCCCTGTAGAAATAAGTTCATAGCCTAGCTCGGCAAGCTCGGCTGCGAATGATGTAATGCCTTTTTTATCTGAAACGGAAACCAGTGCCCGCTTTTGCACGATTTTCATCCCCCTGATTGTTTAGTAAAGACCGGAGCACTGATGGGTAGAGGCTGTGCTCGACTTCCTGAATTCTTGCCTGTAGGCTATCTGCAGTGTCTCCTTCATGAATTGGAACTTCGGCCTGGGCAATGGCCGGGCCGGTATCCATCCCCTCATCGACAAAATGGACTGTGACACCCGTTCTGTCCGCGCCGGCGGCAAGCGCCTGGCCGATCGCATCCTTTCCGGGAAAGGCCGGAAGCAGCGAAGGATGGATATTGACAATTCTGCCTCCATAAGAAGAAAGAAGAACCGGTCCGATCAATCTCATATAGCCGGCCAGGACAAGCCATTCCACTTCGGCGTCGGCGAGCTTCCCGGCAATCACCTTTTCGAATGATTCCTTATTAGGATAGTCCTTCGGATTGAATAAAAATGTTTCTATACCCGCTGATTTGGCGCGCTCAACCGCATAAGCAGCGGGGCGGTCGCAAATGAGCAGGCGGATGTCCGCCTCAAACAGCCCCGTCTTCACCGCATCAATGATTGCTTGAAAATTGCTGCCGTTTCCGGATGCAAACACCGCTATTTTTCTCATGAAATCCGAATCCCTTTCTCCCCAGTCACCCGGCCAATAATCGAAGCACGCTCCCCGCATTCTTCGAGATGGCTGATCATCCCCTCTGCAAAAGCTTCCTCAATTGCGATCACCATACCGATGCCCATATTAAAAACATGGTACATTTCTTCCCTCTGTAATCCGCCCAGCCGTTCGAGCAGCGGGAAAACAGCCGCCATTTCCCAGCTTCCCGCTGAAATATCCGCTCCAAGCCCTTCAGGAAGCATCCTCGGAATATTTTCATGAAACCCTCCGCCGGTAATATGGGACATTCCTTTGATGGGGAATTTTTTTAAGGCTGACAGAATCGGCTTCACATAGATTTTCGTCGGCTTCAGCAGTTCCTCGCCCAAAGTACAGCCGAGTTCATTCACGTAATCGTCGACTTCCAAGCCCGCTTTTTCAAAAAACACCTTCCTCGCCAGTGAAAAGCCATTGCTATGAAGGCCGCTCGACTCAAGGCCAATTAGCACATCTCCCTCGCGAATGTCGCTACCATCTATCAGCTCCGATTTTTCGCAGGCACCAACCGCAAAACCCGCCAGATCATATTCCTCCGGTTCATACATCCCTGGCATTTCAGCAGTCTCGCCTCCTATGAGTGCGCAGCCGGCCAGTCCGCAGCCATCAGCAACCCCTTTTACAATCGCTTCAATCCTGGCGGGGTCGGCCTTTCCGCAGCCGATATAATCTAGAAAATAAAGCGGCTCCGCACCCTGGACGACGATATCATTCACGCACATGGCTACAGCATCAATCCCGATTGTGTCATGCCGGCCCATCCTGAATGCAATCATCAGCTTTGTCCCGACTCCATCCGTTCCCGATACAAGGACAGGCTCCTTTAAATTTAGGGCTGATAGGTCAAACATCGCCCCGAATCCGCCAAGGCCTCCAATAACTCCGGGACGTATTGTTTTTTTGACGTGCCGTTTCATCTTTTCCACCGCTTCATAGCCGGCCTCAATATTGACGCCAGCGTCTTTATACGCTTGTGACATGGCGGCCTCCCTTTTTCTTCAGAATCCCCCGGCTTCTCCGGAAGTTATTTTTGATAATAGTATTGGAGTGTATCAGGGTACAGTTCAGTCGGATATTCGCCTGTAAAGCAGGCGAGACATTGTCCGCAGTTTCTCCCCGCATTTTTCCGTCCGATTGCTTCGACCATGCCTTCCGTACTGAGGAAGGTGAGCGAATCCGCCCCGATCAGCTTGCGGATTTCCTCAACTGAATGCCGATGGGCAATCAATTCTTCCTTCGTTGATGTATCAATCCCGTAAAAGCAGGGATGTGTAATCGGCGGGGAACTGATGGCTACATGCACCTCTGAGGCTCCCGCTTCCTTCAGCATCGTGACAATTCTCTTGCTCGTCGTACCGCGCACGATCGAATCATCGACCATGATGACCCGCTTCCCTTCAACTACTCCCCTGACCGGAGAAAGCTTCATTTTAACCCCCTGCTCCCTCAGCTCCTGGGACGGCTGGATGAATGTCCGGCCGACATACCGGTTTTTAATCAACCCCAATTCATACGGAATACCTGATGCCTCCGCATACCCGATAGCTGTCGAAACACCCGAATCAGGAACCGCCGTGACGACATCGGCTTCGATTCCCGCTTCCAGCGCCAGCCGCTTGCCGAGATTCTTCCTCGCCGAATGGACATTGATTCCCTGCAGGTTGCTGTCAGGGCGCGAGAAATAAATATATTCCATCGTACAAATCGCTTCATCTCTGCTTTCAGCAAAAAACTCGGTATGCAGGCCATGCTCATTGATCACCAGCAGTTCCCCCGGCAAAATGTCCCGGATAAACCGCGCCCCGATTGCATCAAAGGCGCATGTTTCTGAGGCGGCTACATAAGCGTCTCCGATTTTTCCGAGCGATAGCGGCCTCAAGCCTTGCGGGTCAAGGGCGATAATCAGCTCTTTTTCTGTCAAAAGAACGTAAGCGAACGCCCCTTCTATTTGCTTGAGGGCATTTTTGACACGATCCTTCAAAACCCACTCACTGTTCCTCCTGATCAGGTGGGCCAGAACCTCTGTATCCGAACTCGTCTGAAAGATGCTGCCCTGCTGCTCTAGAATTGATTTAATCAGGTTGGCATTGACGAGGTTTCCGTTATGGGCGAGCGCCATGCTCCCGGACTGGGAGTGGAAGAGAAGGGGCTGGACATTTTCATATCCGCCCCCGCCCGCTGTTGCATACCGGACATGCCCGATGGCCGCGTGTCCCTTCAAGCCTGCCAAAACCTGCTCAGTGAAGATTTCGGCAACGAGCCCTTCCCCTTTATGCCCGGCTAATTCCAAGCCGTCCGAAGTAATGATTCCTGTGCCTTCCTGGCCCCTGTGCTGCAGGCTATGGAGGCCGTAATACGTAATTTTCGCCGCATCTTCATGTCCCCAGACGGCAAAAATCCCGCATTCCTCGTTCAGTCCCCTTAGTTCAGCAAGCATGGAATGGCTCCTCTCCAGGCGGATTCCAGCTTCTCAATTTTTTCATCGATAATGGTTTCTCCATTAATCCTAACTTTAAGGGCCGGTTCTTCCGTGACAACGCCAATCAAACGGGCTCCAGTCATGGACTCGAAAATGCCGCTGTTTTCCTTTTTTACGGTCAAAAGGAAGCGGGACTGCGATTCACTGAATAAGGTCGAAACTGGATTTCCCTCCAGATCAACTGCTGCGCCAAGCCCTTTAGAGCCAATCGCACATTCGGCAAGGGCAACCGCAAGGCCGCCTTCGGAAAGGTCATGCGCCGACTGGACAAGCCCGAAGCGGATCGCTTCAAGAACAGCTGCCTGATGTTTCGCTTCCGTTTCAAGATTAAGAGCGGGGCTTTTGCCAAAAATATCGCCATGGATAAGCTTCTGCAATTCAGAACCTCCGAACTCATCCTTTGTTTCACCAAGCAAATAAATCAGGTCACTGGCTTGTTTAAATTCCTGGGTTGTAATGTGGCTTGTATCAGTGATGAGTCCAACCATGCCGATGACCGGCGTCGGGTAAATCGCCTTGCCGTTTGTTTCATTATAAAGCGAGACGTTCCCTCCGATGACCGGGGCATTCAGTACGCGGCATGCCTCACTGATTCCATCTGCGGCCTTTTCCATCTGCCAGAAGATATCCGGTTTTTCCGGGCTGCCGAAATTGAGGTTATCAGTGATCGCAAGCGGCTCAGCCCCTGAACAAATGACATTCCTGGCCGCTTCCGCCACGGCGATTTTCCCGCCGGTTTCGGGGTCAAGATACAAGTAACGCGAATTGCAGTCTGTTGTCATCGCCAGTGCCTTTTTTGTGCCGCGGATCCGAATCACTGCCGCATCGGAACCCGGGGCGACAACCGTACTTGTCCTGACCATATAATCGTATTGATTGTACACCCATTCCTTTGAAGCAATGGTCGGCTGCTTTAAGAGGCTTATGAGTGTCTCTGTAAAATCCGCCACTTCCGGCACCGGGTTCCCCATCGCCTGAAACTGGCGGAAATAGTCCGGTTCCGCCGACAGTTTATGGTAAACGGGCGCATCAAGGGCAAGCGCATCGACCGGTACGTCCGCCGCCACTTCTCCCTGGTGTATCAGTCGGAGTTTTTTATCTTCTGTAACCGTGCCAATCGCAACGGCTTCAAGTTCATATTTTGAAAAAAGCTCGATAATTTCCTGCTCACGGCCCTTTTTGACGACAATGAGCATCCGTTCCTGGGATTCGGACAGCATCATTTCATACGCCGTCATCCCAGTTTCCCTTTGCGGGACTAGGTCGAGATCCATTTCAATCCCGAAGCCCGCTTTACTTGCCATTTCGGCACTCGAGCTCGTCAACCCGGCAGCACCCATATCCTGAATGCCGACAAGGGCATCCGATTTTATAAGTTCCAGGCATGCCTCAAGCAAAAGCTTTTCCATGAACGGGTCGCCAACCTGGACTGCCGGGCGGTTCTCCTCAGACTCATCGGTCAATTCCTCGGAAGCGAATGTCGCCCCGTGGATACCATCCCGGCCTGTCTTCGCTCCAACATACATGACTGTGTTCCCCACGCCGCTGGCGAGCCCCTTTTTCATGTCCTCATGGTTGATGAGACCGACACACATCGCATTGACAATCGGGTTGCCATCATAAGAAGCATCAAATTGAATCTCCCCGCCAACCGTCGGGATGCCTATGCAATTTCCATATCCGGCAATCCCGGAGACGACTTCCTTGAAAAGATAACGGACGCGCGGCGATGAATCTAGTTCCCCAAACCGCAACGAGTTCAATAGGGCCACAGGCCTTGCGCCCATCGAGAAAATATCTCGGATGATGCCGCCCACTCCAGTCGCGGCGCCCTGGTATGGTTCAATGGCGGACGGATGATTGTGGCTTTCAATTTTGAACACAACTGCATGGCCGTCGCCAATATCAACGACTCCCGCTCCTTCACCCGGACCCTGAAGGACGCGTTCGCCTTTCGTCGGGAACCTTTTCAGAATCGGCTTAGAATTCTTGTAAGAGCAATGCTCGGACCACATGACCGAAAACAACCCAGTTTCCGTATAATTCGGGAGGCGCCCAAGAATTTCTTCAATTCTCGTAAACTCTTCATCTGAAAGCCCCATTTGCTTGTATAAACCTTCTGACTTGATTTGTTCTGGAGACGGCTCAAGCTTTAACAACATGTGATTCCCTCCAATGCTTCACAATTGATTGGAACAGCGCCAGTCCATCGGCACTTCCGAGCAGGGTATTGACAGCCCTCTCCGGATGCGGCATCATGCCAAGGACATTCCCTTGTTCATTGACGATGCCTGCGATATTTTCAAGGCTTCCATTGATATTTTCTTTATATGTAAAAACAATTTGCCCGTTTGCTTTTAGTTTCGCAAGCGTTTCCTCATCGCAAAAATAATTGCCTTCCCCGTGGGCAACTGGGATTGACAGCACCTGGCCTGCCCCGTAACCGCCCGTAAACATCGTCCGGTTGTTTTCGACCTTGATTTTGGCTGGCGAGCAGATGAATTTTAAGCTGTCATTCCTTCTAAGCGCACCAGGGAGGAGCCCAGCCTCAAGCAAGATTTGGAACCCATTGCAGACACCAAGGATTGGTTTTCCTGCTTCCGCTGCCCGGATGATTTCCGCCATGACCGCACTGAACCGGGCAATCGCCCCGCAGCGCAGATAGTCGCCGTATGAAAATCCCCCCGGCAAAAGAATCCCATCGTAGCCTTCAAGACTTGATTCGGTATGCCAGACATATTCCGCTTCGGCACCAAGCTCATCATTGATAGCATGAAGCATATCCGCGTCACAATTCGAACCTGGAAAGACAATTACTGCGAATTTCATAGGATGACAGCCTCCTCGATTTCATAGCGGTAATCTTCAATGACAGGATTGGAAAGCAGTTTTTCACACGCCTCGCGGACAACCGTTTCAATGTCCCTTCCTGCCGGCTCAATGAAAAGCTCCATATACTTGCCAATTCGTACATCCGTCACCTCTTCATACCCCAGTGAATGAAGCGCGTTTGATACAGCCTTCCCTTGCGGATCCAGAACACTTTCCTTCAACGTGACAAATACTTTCACTTTAACCATGATTCAGCCTCCCAATCGGACTAGTATTTTTTCGTACGCTTCAGTAATGCTGCCAAGATTCCTTCTGAATACATCTTTATCAAGCTTCTCATTCGTCTCCATGTCCCAAAGGCGGCACGTATCGGGAGATATTTCATCCGCCAGAATGATTCTCCCCAATGCATCTTTGCCAAACTCAAGCTTAGAATCGACCAACTGAACGCCAAGTTCAGTGAAAAATGGAGTTAAAAAGGCATTTACGGCAAGAGCCTTTTCTTTCAAAATTTCTATTTCGCCAAGAGTTGCTGCCTCAAGTTCGAGGACATGGTCTTCCGTAATGAGCGGGTCGCCAAGGCTGTCATCCTTCAAGTAAAACTCGACAATCGGCTTTTTCAGTGGCCGGCCTTCCTCCAGTCCAAGCCGCTTGGCCATGCTGCCAGCAGTAATATTGCGGACGACTACTTCAAGGGGGATAATCGCCACTTTTTTTACAAGCTGCGAGACTGGGGAAATCTTTTTAATAAAATGCGACTCGATACCTGCTTCATGCAGATTTGCGAAAAGCAGAGAACTGATTTCATTATTGAGCCGTCCCTTACCTACGATTTCCGCCTTCATTTCCCCGTTGAACGCTGTGGCTGAATCTTTGTATTCCACCAGCACGACCTGCTCTTCATCCGTGCTGTAAATCTTTTTCGCCTTCCCTTCATACAAAAGCTCACCCATCTGTCCTGTCTCCTCTCCATGGTTAATTGTGGCTTAACTTTCGGTACGCAAAAATGTATTACTTACCAATCAGTTCTATCTTTCTCAACCGCTGATTGTCGCTTTTCGCCTTTCTGACCATATTCCGACGGTTTCAATTTCTTGAAGTGCCGCTTCAACAGAATCACGGAGCAATGTCGCATGCCCCATTTTGCGGCCCGGCTTCACCTCATTTTTGCCGTAAAGATGAATATTCCAATTGCGCAGTTCTGGCGCCGCCATTAACAGCATTTCCTGATGTTCCCCGAGAACATTTACCATGACGGCCGGCTTCAGCAAAGTTGTATTGCCAAGCGGCAGGTTGCAAACTGCCCGGATGTGCTGGGCAAACTGGGATGTTTCACACGCTTCAATTGTATAGTGGCCCGAGTTATGGGGCCTGGGTGCAATTTCATTGATAAAAATCGAGCCATCCTCCATCAGGAACATCTCAACCGCGATCGTGCCCACCAGCCCGAGTGAATCCGCAAGCTGGACAGCCAGTTCCGCCGCCTTTTTTTCCGACTTTGAATTGATTCTTGCCGGCACGATTGTCTCATGAAGGATATTGTTTTTATGAATATTTTCAGTAACCGGGAAGACTGCACTTTCCCCAGCGGTGTTCCTGGCTGTGATAACCGAGATTTCCTTTGAAAATGAAAGCCATTTCTCCATCACACACGGTCCCTGCCTGAGAAGTTCAACAGCTTTTAGGAGGTCGCCCTCATCTTTTACAACTACCTGGCCTTTTCCGTCATATCCCCCTGTTGTTGTCTTAATGACACAAGGATAGCCAAGTTCTTTTATGGCGACATTTAACTCTTTATCTGTCATTACAGGCATGTAGGGAGCAACTGGAAGCCCAGCTTCAGTGATTGCCTTTTTTTCAGTGATTCGGTTCCTGGCAATCTTAAGCAGTTTCGTTCCCTGGGGAACCCAGCTGATTTTAGAAGCTTCTTCAAGCGCCTGTACATCAATATTTTCAAATTCGTATGTAATCACATCACTACGTTCCGCAAGCTGTGCAATTGCCTCGACGCTATCGTAGGGAGCAATCATCTTTTCGTCGGCGATCTGGCCGCACGGTGAATCAGGATTGGGATCCAAGACTGCAATCCTGTAACCCATCGCCTTTGCGGAGAGTGCCATCATCCTTCCAAGCTGTCCGCCTCCAATGATGCCAATTGTCGCACCCGGCAAAATAACCTTTCTAGACAAGCTGATCACTGCTTTCTTCCGCCGCTTCACCGGCTGCTTTTCTCATCTCTTCAATTTTTTCAGCTAGCGCCGGATCTTTTAGGGCAAGGATTTGGGCAGCAAGCAATCCGGCATTTTTTGCTCCGCTTTCTCCGATAGACATTGTCGCTACAGGTACGCCAGCAGGCATTTGGACAATGGATAACAGTGAATCCAATCCATTCAGCGCTCTTGACTTGATTGGAACGCCGATAACTGGAACAATGGTTTTTGCCGCTACCATCCCTGGTAAATGTGCCGCACCGCCTGCCCCGGCAATAATCACTTCAAGTCCCCGTGCCCGCGCTCCTTCCGCGAAGCTGAACATCAAGTCAGGGGTCCGGTGAGCGGAAACGACCTTTTTTTCAAATGGAACGCCAAGCTCTTCAAGCACACAACACGCATGCTTCATCGTCTCCCAATCCGACTTGCTGCCCATAATAACTGCAACCTTCACTTCCATAATCCCCACCATCCTCAAAAGCAAAATAAAAAGCCCAGGCCAAAAGCTTCTCCTACAAGAGAAAGCAGTCAGCCAGGGCTTAAAAAAGTCCTCAAATAATTGCAAACAGAGATATGTAAAAATAAAGACACCATACCCCTTCATGCACTACTTTCCCTCATAGTCCGGCAATTCACGGTCGCCAGGTAGAAACTTATGGGCCATATCCCCAAAATTATACAAGGGTAAAACTATATCGATGTCGCCTCCATCATAACAACAAAAAAAGCACGCGTCAACAAACAACGAACAATAAAATAATTTTAATCCTTAATGTTCGCTTTTTGAAACAGCCATGATTTCTGAAGCGGGGGGCGGTTCCAGTGGTTCGTAGGAGAGGCAAAATAAAGATCGATTCCACAAATTGACTTGGGGGTTCTTTAAACACCAAAAAAGACAACCCTTTCGGGTTGCCTTCGAGTGGCCCGGCAGCGTCCTACTCTCACAGGGGCAAGGCCCCAACTACCATCGGCGCTGAGAAGCTTAACTTCCGTGTTCGGGATGGTTAAGTCCTCGATCTATTAGTATCAGTCAGCTCCACGCGTCGCCGCGCTTCCACCTCTGACCTATCAACCTGATCGTCTTTCAGGGATCTTACCAGTTTAACACTGTGGGAAATCTCATCTTGAGGGGGGCTTCATGCTTAGATGCTTTCAGCACTTATCCCGTCCGCACATAGCTACCCAGCGATGCCTTTGGCAAGACAACTGGTACACCAGCGGTGCGTCCATCCCGGTCCTCTCGTACTAAGGACAGCTCCTCTCAAATTTCCTGCGCCCACGACGGATAGGGACCGAACTGTCTCACGACGTTCTGAACCCAGCTCGCGTACCGCTTTAATGGGCGAACAGCCCAACCCTTGGGACCGACTACAGCCCCAGGATGCGATGAGCCGACATCGAGGTGCCAAACCTCCCCGTCGATGTGGACTCTTGGGGGAGATAAGCCTGTTATCCCCGGGGTAGCTTTTATCCGTTGAGCGATGGCCCTTCCATGCGGAACCACCGGATCACTAAGCCCGACTTTCGTCCCTGCTCGACTTGTAGGTCTCGCAGTCAAGCTCCCTTGTGCCTTTACACTCTGCGAATGATTTCCAACCATTCTGAGGGAACCTTTGGGCGCCTCCGTTACATTTTAGGAGGCGACCGCCCCAGTCAAACTGCCTGCCTGACACTGTCTCCCACCCCGGTAAGGGGTGCGGGTTAGAATTTCAATACAGCCAGGGTAGTATCCCACCGACGCCTCCACCGAAGCTGGCGCTCCGGCTTCAAAGGCTCCTACCTATCCTGTACAAGCTGTACCAAAATTCAATATCAGGCTGCAGTAAAGCTCCACGGGGTCTTTCCGTCCTGTCGCGGGTAACCTGCATCTTCACAGGTACTATAATTTCACCGAGTCTCTCGTTGAGACAGTGCCCAGATCGTTACGCCTTTCGTGCGGGTCGGAACTTACCCGACAAGGAATTTCGCTACCTTAGGACCGTTATAGTTACGGCCGCCGTTTACTGGGGCTTCGATTCAGAGCTTCGCGTGAGCTAACCCCTCCTCTTAACCTTCCAGCACCGGGCAGGCGTCAGCCCCTATACTTCGCCTTGCGGCTTCGCAGAGACCTGTGTTTTTGCTAAACAGTCGCCTGGGCCTATTCACTGCGGCTCTTCAGGGCGATTAACCCTAAAGAGCACCCCTTCTCCCGAAGTTACGGGGTCATTTTGCCGAGTTCCTTAACGAGAGTTCTCTCGCTCACCTTAGGATTCTCTCCTCGCCTACCTGTGTCGGTTTGCGGTACGGGCACCTTTCATCTCGCTAGAGGCTTTTCTTGGCAGTGTGGAATCAGGAACTTCGGTACTAAATTTCCCTCGCTGTCACAGCTCAGCCTTATATGGGAAGCGGATTTGCCAACTTCCCGGCCTAACTGCTTAGACGCACATGTCCAATAGTGCGCTTACCCTATCCTCCTGCGTCCCCCCATTGCTCAAACGATGAAGAGGTGGTACAGGAATATCAACCTGTTGTCCATCGCCTACGCCTTTCGG